>JAYVXQ010000150.1:0-6270 GCA_043785025.1 Acetobacteraceae bacterium | reverse complement strand
TCGACGGCGACGGCGCCGACCGCGGCGACCTGGTCGCCCGTTTGATCACGCCGATCACCGCCGGAACGCATGATTTCGTCATCGCCAGCCGCACCCGGGGCGAACGTGAGCCCCATGCCATGAGCTGGCATCAACTCGCCGCCGGATGGCTCGCCGGTCTTGGCATCCGGGTTTTATACCGCGTCGAATATTCCGACATGTGCGCCTTCCGCGCCATCCGCCGCGACACGCTGACCGGCCTGGACATGCGCGAAATGACCTATGGCTGGAATATCGAGATGCAAATGAAATGCGCCCGCGCGGGATTACGTGTCCTGGAAATTCCCATGCCCTACCGCGTCCGTCGCGGCGGCACGTCGAAGGTCGCGGGCTCACTCAAAGGATCTCTGAAAGCCGCCACCCGAATCCTCCAGACTTTCATTCGTGTCGCCATCGCCCGCTGAAACAAGAGGCACTCACACATGCGCGACAACCCCTTCCTCGACGGCTTCGCCTTTGTCATCGGCGCCACCAACAACCACGCGGTGCTCGGCGCCTGGCATTATTTGTTCACCGCCTTCACCACGCTGTTGATCCTCAGCGGCCTTGCCATCGCCATCACCCGATGGCGCGATGAGCCCGCCCAACGCACCTTCTATCATCTGACGCTTTTCACCGGCCGCGCCTTGATCGGCGCGATGTGGTTGGAAGGCTCGCTCTGGAAACTCCCGCTACCGTCCGGCGGAGGCCTGCCGTACTGGCTCGGTTTGATGGGCGAAAACGCCGCGTTCCCGATTTACGCTGATGTGATCAACGGTCTTCTTATCCCGCATGCCAGCCTCGTTTCCAGCATCATCTGGCTGGCCGAAACCACCCTGGCGGTCTCATTGATCCTTGGCCTCGCCGTCCGCCCGATCAGCCTGCTTGGCGTCGCCATGTCGCTCAATCTGTGGATCGGTCTGTATCGCTTCCAACCGGAGTGGCCTTGGATCTACATCTTCATCGCCATCCTGCACGCGTTCTTCATCGCCACGCGCGCCGGCCGGTCATTGGGCCTCGACGGGATCATCGCCGGATCAGCAACGAAAAACAATGTCATCCGCCGCTGGATCATCTGACCGAGGCGATCGCCGTCAGCAAGCCCAACGCCGCATGCGCCCCACCGGCGTCACCCTTCTCGAAATCACCCTCCACGCGCGCCATCTTATTGGTCACATGGGCGAAACAAAGCACCGGCCGCCCATGCGCCTGAGCGAATGCGTAAAGCGCCGCCGCCTCCATCTCCACCGCGATCGCACCCGCGTCCCGCGCCGCCGCGATCGCCGCCTCCGTCTCCCGATACGGCGCATCCGTCGTCCACACCGCTCCCCCCACGATCCTGGGCTTTACCGCCGCAAGAGCCGGCCGGTACCGCGCCAGCAACGCGGGATCGGCATGCGCGAACGCCGACGGCGGCAAATAATGCAAACTGGTGCCCTCATCGCGCAATGCTTTCTCGATCAAAATGAAATACGGTGTCGGCCCGCCATCGCCGATCTGCCCCGAGGACGTGATGCTGATCAACGTCCGGCACCCCGAGGCGAATAACTGTTCCGCCACCAAAACCGCGAACGAAGCCCCAACCGCGCGCGCCACCACGCCAAATCGCTGGCCCATATGCTCGAACGCCACCAGTTCGGTATGATAGCAAGCCCATTCCGGCGCCAGCACGCCCAACCCGCTCGCCAACAAATACACCGCGAGGTCGCCGTCCGGATCCAACACACATATCGCCGGCACATCCCCCGCGGGCAAACCCTTCTGCCGCCGCGCCTCGCGCAACAAATTCCCGGGTTCGAACAACGACGGCGCGGCGTAATCCTTGGCGTTCAGTAACGGCGATGGCACGGCGCACTCCTGTGATCGGCGGTCGCGGCCGGCAATGCCCGCCCCAGCCATTTGTTACCCCGCGCCGGACATACGCGGTATCCCCACCCGCGCCGCGTTCCCAGGCCGGAGATATTGCTTTAAAGCCCGCTCATGAACATCCTCTTCATGGGCGACATCGTCGGCCGCACCGGGCGTGACACTTTGGCCCGCGAGCTCCCCGGCCTCCGCCGCGCGTTGCGGATCGATCTCGCCATCATCAACGCCGAGAACGCGTCGCACGGCTTCGGCCTCACGCCCGATATGGCCGCCACGATCTTCGCCGCCGGCGCCGACGTCATCACCCTCGGCAACCACGCCTGGGACCGCAAGGAGATCATCCCCTACATTTCCCAGAACCCGCGGCTGATCCGCCCGCTGAACTACCCGCCCGAAACCCCCGGCCGTGGCTCGGTCATCGTCGACCTGCCCGACGGCCGCCGCGCCATGGTCCTGCAGGCGATGGGGCGCCTGTATATGGACCCGCTGGATTGCCCCTTCCGAGGCACCGCCGACGCCCTCGCGCGCGTTCGCCTCGGCGCCTCGGTCCAGGCCATCGTCGCCGACATCCACGCCGAGGCCACGTCCGAGAAAATGGCCTACGCCCACATCTTCGACGGCCAGATCTCGTTCGTCGTCGGCACCCACACCCATTGCCCGAGTGCTGACGCCCAGATCCTGCCGGGTGGGACCGCGTTCCAATCAGACGCGGGAATGTGCGGCGATTACGACAGCGTCATCGGCATGACCAAGGACGGCGCGGCAATGCGGTTCTGGAAGAAAATGCCAGGCGAGCGTCTCGGCCCAGCCGAGGGGCCCGCGACGTTGTGCGGCGTGTTCGTGGCAACCAACGACACGACCGGCCTCGCGACCCGCATCGCACCGGTGCGCCTGGGTGGGCGGCTGCAGCCCGCGATGCCCGAGGTCGTGTAACCAGCCGATGAAATCGCGCGCGTTCCACACAATCCGTGGGCAAACCGGGCCTCCGGCGCCGACATCGGCTATTGGGCCGGACGCCTCGCCCCATAAGTCCTCGCTCGCATACAACCCATAATTCTCAGCCGTATCGAAAGACGTCACCCCAAGGTCGACCGGCGTGCCGCCCGATTGCCCAGGGTCCTTAATGCGCGCTCATTCCCCGGTCCCCGAAAGCGCCTCCTTTCACGGCCCGTAATCCGCGTCGCTGACCTTCTCCATCCAATCGACCGGCGAGCCGTTCAACTTCTCCTGAATCGCGATATGGCTCATCGCGGTGGTCGCCGTCGCGCCATGCCAGTGCTTCTCACCCGGCGCGAACCACACGACATCGCCAGGCCGGATTTCCTCGACCGGCCCGCCCATGCGCCGCACCCAACCACATCCGGCCGTGACGATCAGAGTCTGGCCGAGGGGATGTGTGTGCCAGGCCGTGCGCGCCCCCGGTTCGAATGTCACCAGAGCCATCGACACCCGCGCGGGGTCCGGCGGGCTGGCCAGCGGATCGATGCGCACCGTGCCGGTGAAATAAGCCTCGGGTCCTTTGCCGGATGGCTGCGAGCCGCCGCGTTTGATGTCCATGGTCAGTCTCCTGTTGTGTCCGTGTTGACCGGGTCGCGTTGTGGCCACGCATCAAACGCGATCGTCGAAAGGCATTCATGAGCGAGGCCCGATCCCACCGCAGGTCATCGCTGTCCCCGCCGCCGCACGCGAGCCCAGAGTCACCCGCGCCGCCGCCCAACACGTTACCAACCGATCTCGCTTTTACTAACGGAACCGCCGCGAGATCGCAAATTCCGTGAATAATGTTAATTCCGAAAAAAACTAATTCTTCAAAGACCTCGGAAACCTGAAAATGAATCCAGACCATCGCACAGCCCAGACACGGGCATTAAATCGGGGAGGAATTTTCATGGAAGATATGGGCGTAAATTTAAGCGCCTCGTCTGGTTCACGACCCGATGCCGTCATTCTGATACCGGCTGAAGCGAGCGATGATTCACGATCTCTCTCGCGACCCTCCCGCGCTTCAACGTCGCGGCCAGGAACCAGCGACTCTGGGCCTCTCAGACTTCTACTCGAACAACACCAGCCCCTGGCTCGCTCCCCAGTGCGTTATCCAAACTCGCCAAGACAGGTATGAGAATTCACCGCGTCGGCGGAAACGTAAACCGCGTGACGACACCGTTTTAATATTTCGCCGGCAGCGGAGCAACGCCCTCGGCCTTTGCGCGGTCCTGAATCCGACTCAGCGCCCGCCGCTTCTCCGGTGTTCGCCGCTGCCCGTTATTCCGCGCGTCGATAATCATGTCATCGGTGATCCCCAGATTTTTTTTTGCGCTCATCGACACTCCGCAAAAAATCATCGAGCGAGTCAATGCGTCGCATCACACATCCTCAATCTCGGCGGGGTCGCCGTCTTCCTCATGAATCCTGCGAATGAGATAATCCCGATCATAATCTCCGGCAAGAGATTTCAAGAGCCTGGCCTGCTTCACCATGTCGCTCGCTTTGTTGTTTGAAGACGCGTATTGCGCGAGCCGATCGGCGATCAAATCTTCGATCGCCGCAAAGGCAATTGCTTTATCCCCGGTTATTGTCACCAAAGTAAGCTTGTCGTCATCCGCCCGACCATCGAACAGCGCGCCAGAGACGAATTCAAACCCCATATCCGCCACGTCCGGATGATAATATCCGCCCAAAAAACGTCTTGCACCCTCATGTTTTTGAGTACTGTCAAGAGTAAGTATCGGTCAAATCCAATGTCCGTAACGATATCGAAATTACCCGACAAAATCTGCCCATCTGTATAAAATGACACCGCGGCTCCACGAACGGCACACCGTCAAAATTCCCGCAAGCAATTCCCGCGCGCGACGAAAGCACAACCGCCCTCCCCAACCCCCCAAACCCACGCTAAAACCCACCTCCACCCCACCAACCGAGATCCCGCACCCATGGCCGGCCATTCCCATTTCAAAAACATGATGCACCGCAAAGGCGCCCAGGACGCGAAGCGCGCGCGGATTTTCGCGAGATTGATCAGGGAGATCACCGTCGCCGCCGGCCAGGGCCTCCCCGACCCCGCCGCCAACCCACGCCTGCGCGCCGCCGTCACCACCGCCCGCGCCGCCAACATGACCCGCGATACGATCGAGCGCGCCATCAAAAAAGCCGCCGGCGAGGGCACCACCGACAACTACCAGGACGTCCGTTACGAGGGTTACGGCCCCTCCGGCGTCGCCGTCATTGTCGAGGCGCTGACGGATAACCGCAACCGCACCGCCTCCGAGGTCCGCTCCGCCTTCAACAAACACGGCGGGACATTGGGCGAAACCAACTCCGTCAGCTTCCTGTTCAACCATCTCGGTGCCATCCGCTACCCCTCCGCCGCCGCGTCGGAGGACGCCATGCTGGACGCCGCGATCGAGGCCGGCGCCGGCAACGCCGAAACCGACGAAGACGGCCACGACATCACCTGCGCGATCGAGGATTTCTTCGCCGTCCGCGACGCCCTGGAAGCCAAATTCGGCCCACCGGAGGCCGCCCGCCTGGAATGGCGCCCCACCACCTCGATCACGTTGAATGAGGACGCCTCGATTTCGCTGCTGAAACTGCTCGATGTCCTGGAAGACAGCGACGACGTCCAAAACGTCTACGCCAACTTCGACATCCCCGAAGCGATCATGGCGCGCCTGTCTGGCTGACGGGCGACCGCCCGATCCATGGGCGAACGGGACAAACCCCGAACATCCCGCCTATACCGGTCGCGCACACAACCGGCATTGGATTCGCACATGGTCAGGCTGCTCGGCCTCGACCCCGGCCTGAGGTTCACCGGCTGGGGCGTCATCGATGTCGACGGCAACCGCCTGCGCCACATCGCCGACGGCGTCATCGCCACCGACAGCGCCACTCCGGTGCCCGAACGCCTCAAAACCCTCCACGACGCCCTGATGGCCCTGCTCGGCCTGCATTGCCCCGACGAGGCGGCGGTCGAGGAAACCTATATCAACCGATCTGGCGCCGCTTCGTTGAAACTCGGATACGCCCGCGGCGTTACCCTGTTGGCGCCCGCTTTGGCCGGGGTCCCGGTCACGGAATACGGAGCCAAAACCGTGAAGAAATCCGTCGTCGGAACCGGCGGCGCGGACAAGGATCAGGTCCAGATGATGGTACGACGCCTGTTACCGGGAGCGCTCGTGAAACGCGCCGACGCCTCCGACGCTCTCGCCGTCGCCATATGCCACGCCCATCACCGCGCGTCCGCGCGCCTGTGGTCCGTTCCGGCACCCAACCTGGCCGCCGCCCGTTGACGGAAAAAGCCAGCCCCACGATCCGCGCGATCGCCACCAGCACCTTCATCGCGAGCACCACGGATCAGGTCTCCCTCGCCGCCGCCGGCTGCGC
>JAYVXQ010000149.1:0-18779 GCA_043785025.1 Acetobacteraceae bacterium | reverse complement strand
GATCCGCCATGCCACCCTCCAAAGACCCGCCGTGTATTGTATACCCGGGGTTCGTGGAAATTCGGGTATACGCCCCCCCCCTGGGCGCCCAGGGGGGGGGCCCAGGGTTGGCGTGGCGGCGGGCGCGAAACCAAAACGATACCCGGATTTCTGAGTGATCCGGGTATATCATCCGCCGATGGCTCGCACAGTTCGGGCCTCGGCAAAACAAAATTCAGACCGTGACCGGGTCAACCTGAGCCGATCGCGATCCGAGGGAGAGATCAAAACCATGAGCACCGACAATCACGGCAACCGCCTGCGCTCCCGCCGCTGGTTCGACAATCCCGCCGATCCCGCGCTGACCGCGCTGTATCTCGAACGCTACATGAATTACGGCATCACGCCGGACGAGTTGCGCGGCGGCAAGCCGATCATCGGCATAGCCCAGACGGGCTCCGATCTGTCGCCTTGCAACCGCCATCATATCGAACTCGCGTCCCGCGTTCGTGACGGCATCCGCGAGGCGGGCGGCGTGCCGCTGGAATTCCCGATCCACCCAATCCAGGAAACTGGTAAACGCCCCACGGCGGCGTTGGACCGGAATCTGGCGTATCTGAGCCTCGTGGAAGTTCTACACGGCTATCCGATCGACGGCGTCGTGCTCACCACCGGCTGCGACAAAACCACGCCCGCCTGCCTGATGGGCGCCGCCACCGTGAACATTCCCGCGATCGTGCTGTCCGGCGGCCCCATGCTCGACGGCTGGTGGAAAGGCCGTCTCTCCGGCTCCGGCACCATCGTCTGGGAGGGCCGCAAGCTCTTCGCGGAGGGCAAGATCGGCTACGACGAATTCATGGAGATGGTATCCTCGTCCGCCCCCTCGGTCGGCCACTGCAACACAATGGGGACCGCCTCGTCAATGAACGGACTCGCCGAGGCCCTGGGCATGTCGCTACCCGGTTGCGCCGCCATTCCCGCGCCGTATCGGGAGCGTGGCTGGATGGCGTTCGAAACCGGACGGCGCATCGTCGGCATGGTGAAGGAGAACCTGCGTCCCTCCGACATCATGACCAAACAGGCCTTCGACAACGCCGTGGTCGCCGCCGCCGCTTTGGGGGCCTCGTCGAATTGCCCGATCCACATGGTAGCGATCGCGCGGCACATGGGCGTCGACCACTCGCTGGACGACTGGCAACGTCTGGGCCCGGAAATCCCCCTCCTCTGCGACGTCCAACCCGCCGGACGTTTTCTGGGCGAGAAATTCCATCGCGCCGGAGGCGTGCCCGCCGTAATGAAAGAACTGCTACAGGCCGGCCGGCTGCACGGCGGTGCGATGACCGTCACCGGTAAAACCATCGCCGAGAACCTGGCCGATGTCCCCGACGGCGACCGCGAGGTTATTCGTTCCTATAACGCACCGATGCTGCCCGCCGCCGGTTATGTCGTCATGTCCGGCAACATCTTCGACAGCGCGGTGATGAAAATCAGCGTCATCGACAAGGATTTTCGCGCCCGCTTTCTGTCAAATCCGGACCGTCCCAACGTCTTCGAAGGCAAGGCGATCGTGTTCGAAGGGCCGGAAGATTATCACCATCGCATCGAAGACCCGGCCTTGGGCGTGGAGGAACAATCCGTCCTCATCATCCGCAACTGCGGCCCCGTCGGCTATCCCGGCAGCGCCGAGGTCGTGAATATGCAGCCCCCAGCGGCGCTGATGAAACAAGGGATCACGACGCTGCCGACCATGGGAGACGGACGGCAGTCCGGCACCTCCGGATCGCCCTCGATTCTGAACATTTCGCCGGAGGCGGCGATCGGCGGTGGCCTCGCGTTGTTACGAACCGGAGACAAAATCCGCATCGACCTGAACACCCGCAAAGTGGATGTTCTGCTGCCGGCCGGCGAGATGGAAAAACGCCGTGCCGCTTATGAGCCGCCCAAACTGACCAGCATGACTCCGTGGGAGGAAATTTATCGCTCGATGGTTGGCCAAATGAGCACCGGCGCCTGTTTGGAACCGGCGACTTTGTATTTAAACGTAATCGAAACGAGAGGCGAGTCGCGCAACAATCACTAAACCCGAAAACGGCAGCCCAACCTGGGCTGCCGTTCGCGACCTTATTTATGAGACCGCGGCTTGGCTTTTCCCATTTTCTCATCGGCGGCATTCACAGGCGCTGCTGGCATCCCGCCTTCCGGCGACGGTTCCGCCACATATTCGAAATCCGGGCCTTCATTCCAGGGACCGCGCACATCTTCGCCATGCGACAGGTTGAACACCAGTTTCACCGTCTCATCCGGCTCGATCGTTCCGAACATCGGATCCGTCAACTTGCCCATGGAATCCAACGCTTTCATGAACATATTGGCATGGGTGATTTCCCGCGTCAGAAGATGGGTCAGAACTTTTTTGGTGCCCTCGTCCTCACAGGCGTGGATCAGAGCCTCATAGGTTTGCCGCGCCCCGGCCTCCGACGCGATATTCGCGCGCAAATCTCGCACCACGTTGCCGCCCTCGTTAATATAGGCGGCGGTCCAGCAACTGCCCTGGCTGTCGAGGAAATGCGGCCCCATGCCTTTCAAGCGGAACAACGGCGCGTCATAGACCGGCTTCTGGTCGATCTTGCTGGTATGCTGCGCGATCAGCTTGCCGACCAGTTCCAAATGACTGAATTCCTCCATCGCGATATCTTGCAACATGTCGCGGATGCCGGCGTTCTCCACGTGGAACGATTGCACCCAATATTGCAAGGCGGCGGTCAGCTCGCCGGTCGCGCCGCCAAACTGTTCCAGAAGAAACGTGCCGAAGCGCGCGTCGGGCTTGCCGACGTTCACCGGTTGGATCAGTTCCTTATGATGTAGAAACATGCTATGTCCTTCGTGTGTCATGAACCCTGGCACCGGAGATATTCTCTCGGGCGCCGCGATCGATCCGGTCACCGCGTTTCCGCTCAGGATTGACCGATGACAGATCGTCCCATGGCGTTTTCCGCCGCGTCCGATCGTCATGAATTTCATAAGACCCCCACGCGGCCTTTGGTTGCCTCGTAACCAGACGCTCCCGCTTAAATCGAGGTAATGTCATCGCCTTTAAGCGACATGCGTGTCGCTATCACCCGGCCGCCATTTGGCAATCAGCTGAAATTTAATATCGAAATTGAAACATATGAACCAGCCGTGACATCGCGACCGGAACGCGTGATTTTACGCCCGTGCGAATATCGGCCACGGCACGATGATCCGTTACGAAGGTCCGCCCGTCCATCAGGGCATCGACCATGACCATCAGCCCATCATTGCCATGGATTCTGATCTCGACCGCGCTGATCGGCATCGTCCATGCTCTGGAGCGTTGATCGGCGCCCGTCAACGCCACGGCACTGGTGATCGCGCGAACCGGAACGCGGGTCGTCATCAGGGTGTTGGAGATCGACAGCAGCGGCCGGTATGCTCTGAAGCGCCCTGTCTCTGATGTGGAACGCCGTCGAGCCCGATCGGCGAAATAACGCGACCCTGGCCTCGGATTACGCCCGATTTCCAGAAATACCACGCCGCGCGTCAACACTTTATAAGGGATTTGCTGTCAGACTTTCTGGGCTTAACCAGGATTCCCTGATGCGTCCGTTCAAAACGCCGACCCTCACATTCTGGCTGATCGGGTTCAGCTTGCTGGCCGCCGCCGCCGGGATCGCCGCCACCGTCCAGTCCGGCATGACGCTCCGGCGCGACCAGACCGCCGCGTTGACCCGCGATGTCCAAGCCCAGACCGAGGCGCTGGCGAAGCGCATCGAAAGCGATATCGCGGTGTTCGACCTCGCTTTGCGTGACGCCGCGCGGGCTCCGGTCATCGCCCATGTGGTGCCGCCGTCCCATGCGCTGATCGCCCAATATGTCAGCTTCATCGACATTCTGGACGGGGCCGGCGACGTCGTCGGGTCGTCTCGGGTCCTCACGGTCAAACCGCCGAATTTCCAAAGCCGCGATTATTTCCGCGAGCAGCTTTACGCCCTGCCCAATCGCCTCGCGATCGGCCGGCCCTTCGCCACGACATCCTGGCAAAGTGCCGCGATCCCGCTCAGCCGGCGGCTGGAAACGGTCGACGGAAAATTCAGCGGCGTCGTGGTCGCCGGCGTGCGGCTGACCTGGTTGCGCGACGTGCTGGCGAATACGGGAACCCGTGCCGCCGTGACCATCCGGCGGGAGGACGGGCCGATCCTGCTGCGCGGCCGCCACGATCTGGACGATGTCGGGCGCACCGGTGGCGCCGACCCGGTGTTCCAGGCGTGGCGGGAAACCGGCGCCCCCCCCGCGCCGGACTCCGAGGGCGGATCGCGCCTGCTGCGCAAGATCGAGACGACCTCTTTGGTTCTGGATGTAACCCTGGACCAGCCGGCGATCGCGGCGGTCACCGGCTCGTGGCTGTCCTGGACGCTGGCGCCGCCATTGCTGGCGGCGCTGTGCATCGTGCTGCTGAGCGGTCTGGCCCACCGGCTGCGCGCCCATGCGATCCGGACCGAGGCAGGCGCGCGCATCGCCAACGACGACCGCATGCGCCTGCTCGCCACCATGACCCACGAACTCCGCACGCCGCTCACCGCGATATTGGGACAGGCGGAACTGCTGCGCGACGAGGGCGCTTTGTCGCCGAAACAGACCGAGCGTCTGACCCGTGTGAATGAGGCGGGAACCTTGATGCGCGCGGTGGTCGATCGGGTCGGCGACATCACCCGGCCAGGGGAGCACGTCGTCCCCGTCGATTTGGCGCCCGCCGATCTGGATCAATTCATTCACACCTGCCACGCCATGGTCGAGGAGCAGGCCCGCGCCCGCGGCCTGACTTTGACCTGTCATATCGACCCCTCGGTTCCCCGGACCGCCAGCATGGATCGCGCGCAGGTCCAACAGGTGTTGGTAAATCTGCTGTCAAACGCGGTGAAATTCACCACCGAGGGCACTGTCTCCATGTCGCTGCGCTTCGATCAGAACGTGCTGATTTTTGAGGTCGCGGACACCGGGCCCGGCATTGGCCGCGGTGTGCGCCACCGGCTGTTCCGCGAATACGACCGCCTCATGACCGGTGCGACCCAGACCGAGGGCACCGGATTGGGGCTGTCGATCTCGAAAAACCTGGTCCGCCGCATGGGCGGTGATCTCAGCCATGAGGACAATCCGGCCGGTGGCAGCATCTTCCGGGTGCGTCTGCCCTATATCGTTCCCGAGACGCCGGCGGCGGCGGCGATGCCGGTCGTGAGTGGCGAACCGATCAGCGTCGCGATGCGAATCTTGCTCGCCGACGATATCGACGCGACGCGGGAGGTGACCGCCGACGTCTTGCGCAACGCCGGTCACTCGGTGACCGAGGCCTCTGACGGCGCCGCCGCGCTATACGAGGCGGGCAGCCGGGATTTCGACGTGATCGTGACGGACATGCGCATGCCCGGCTACGATGGGGTGGAGACGACGCGCCGCATCCGCGCCTTACCCGATCGCCGGGGCCGTGTGCCGGTGGTGCTGCTGACCGCCGATTTGTCGGCGCGTCAGTCGGAAACCGCGCGTGCCGCGGGCATCGACTTCCATGTCGCCAAGCCGTTCAAACGGCTGGAACTTTTGAGTGTTATCGACGCCGCGGCGCGCCTCGCTCCCGCGCCTGATGGTCCGGACGGTCCGATCCTCGATCCGTATATTCTGGATCAACTGCTCAGTGGCATGGGCCGCGACACCGTTGACCAACATTTGGACACCGCGGCCCGCCGGATCGAGGATCTGTTGGTCCTGCTGCGCCGTTCCCCGCGCGAACCGGCGACCCGTGACGCGGTTCACGATCTGACGGGGATCTCGGGGCTGTTAGGCCTGAGCGCGCTGTCCGCCGCCGCCCGCCGCTTCGACACCGCGGTCAACCCATCGGGCCAGGCGGACGCGCTCGCGGATATCGCCATCGCGACGCGGCAGGAGCTGAACCGCCGCCGTCTGCCCGCCGCGACCGGGTGAGGGGATCAGGGATGCGGGCCCCAGGGTGCCGCCTGCGGCAGTTTCACCTCCTGCGTCATGACCAAGGGCCGGAACTTCATCGCGAACCCGTCCATGAAATCCGGATTGGCGAAGACCGCGGCCCAATGCGCCCGGCGGCCGGCGTCATGCCCGCCCTTCTTCAGCGCGGGGAAGCCGTACTCCGGATACAGCCGAACCGCTTCCGGCATCTTACCGACATGCAGCGTGCCGGCATCTTACCGAAATGCAGCGTTTACGTCCGAAGCTCATAAATCGCCATCATCGAGACCGTTTCTGTCGCGCGCCGCGAACCGCGCCATCACTCCACCTGACTGGCCGTTCGCGCGGCGGGACGCAGGGGCGGAAAGAAAGCCGCGAGGTTGGTCTGGTCGTAAGGCAGGATATACAGCGGCGTCGAGTCCTCGTTCGGAACCGCTTCCACCAGATGTTTCATCGTCTCGCCGCTCACGTCGACACAGCCCCAGGTGATATGTTTTTCCCGCCCGTTCGACGATGCGAGCCGCGCGCCGCGCCGTTCCCGCGGTACGCCGAGGAAGATCTTATGAATGGCGATGTCCCAGTCCTTGCCCTGGATTTCGTTCACCGCCAGGGTCGGCCCATAGCGGGGATCATCCTCCACCGCGACGGTATAACGGCCCGCGGGCGTGATCTTTTCCTCGGGTTTGGGGTTTTGAGTGAAAGGCTGGTCCAGCGCGCCCGGCGCCAACCGGTCCGCGAGGCTGAGTCCGGTCAGCGCGGAATCCCGGAACACCGGCTTGCCATCCTGAAACATGAAGATCTCGCCGCGGTCCTTATCGACCAGGATGTAATCGCGATCGCCATTGCGGGCCGCGATCAAACTCGCCTCACGCACCGGCGCGGACAGACCCATATCCGGTCCGGTTCCGGCCGATGCCTGACCCGCGGATCCCTGATGTCCGGCCGCCGTGCATCCGGTGATAACCATCGCTGACAAAACAGCGATCATTAACAACCCGCGTGACATGAACCGGCCCCGTGCAAATAATAATTTTCCCAATGCGCCGCGCCCGCTGGCGATTCCTTAATACCCTCGCTTATAGGTTTCCGCATGAACCCGCCACGCCACCGCATCCCGATGCCCGCCTCGACCAGTCGCCCTCGCGCGGTTTAAATACCGCGTTCATTCCCGCTTCCACCCGCCAGGACATTTCATGAGCGATACGCCGCCGCGTTGCCTCTCGGACGCCTCATTCTGGGCGCCGAAATTCATCATGCCCTCCGCCTGGTTGGAGCACGCGCCCTTCGCCTTCTGGCTAACCCAGGCCGCCAGCCCCCGCGTCATCGCCGAACTGGGCACGCATAATGGCTACTCCTATTTGAGCTTCTGCCAGGCCGTCGCGCAGCTTGAACTCCCCACCCGCTGTTATGCCATCGATACGTGGGAGGGCGATGCCCATGCCGGTTTTTACGGCAACGACATCTTCGCGCTGCTGGAGAAGATTAACGCCGATCACTATCCCGCGTTTTCAAAACTGATACGGTCCCGGTTCGATCAGGCGGCGGCCGCTTTCCCGCCGGGCAGCATCGACGTGCTGCACATCGACGGCCGGCACGGGTACGAGGATGTGCTGGAGGATTTCACCATGTGGCTGCCGAAACTATCGGCTCAGGCCGTGGTGCTGATGCATGACACGCGGGTGCGCGAAAGGGATTTCGGCGTTTGGCGTTTATGGGAGGAGCTGGCCTCGCGCTTTCCCTCCTTTGAATTTCCGCACGGCCATGGATTGGGCGTGCTGTCGGTCGGCCGGGAACCCCCCGCGGCGGTGCGCCCCTTGTTCGCCCGCGATCCCGCCACCGACGCGGCGATCCGCGCGGCGTATGCCCGCCTGGGTGCCGCGATCACTCACCAGGCGGCGGCGGTGTCCGCGCAGGCGCTGGTCGCGCAATTAAGGGCGGAGTTGGCGGCAAAGGGGTAGCCCGACCAGAGCCAGCATCGCCCCGATCACCGCGACAACAGCCGTCAGCGGCCCAAACCCCGCGAAGCCCTGAAACCCCAGCATCCAGCCACCCAACCCCGCGGCGCCCATCCAACCAAGGCTGGAGCACGTCACGTTCCAACCCATCACCGTGCCCCTTATCTCGACCGGCACGCGGGCCAGCGCCGCCATCATCGCCGGCCGCGCGATCGCGTTCAGGAACACGTAGACGAAGCCCAACCCCACCGACATTGACACGCTGGTCCGCCAGCCGAACAGCGCCAGCGCCGCCACTCCGGACGTCAACATGGCGATCGCGTAAATCATCAGCCGGTTGGCAAGCCGATCCGCCAATTGCCCACCCAGGATCGTGCCGAGAATGTTGCCAGAGGCGAAGACCGCCAGGGGGATCGCCACCGCGTCCAGCCCGACGTTATAGGTCGATTGCAGAAACGTCGCGAAATACACGATCGTGAGCCCGTAACATACGCGCTCGGCCACTCCCATCGCCAGCAACCGCGCCACCGGCCAGGTCAGCGCTGTCCGCAAGGAAACGCGCCGCGTGCCCGCCGCGCGCGCCGAGGATGGGCGTCCCCGTGTCGTCACGAACAGTCCGGCCGCCGCCAGCACCGCCACCGCGGCCACGCACAGATTGACCCCGCGCCACCCGATATACGCCCCCAACCAGGCGGCCACCGGCACGCCCAACAGCAACGTCAACGACTGCCCGCCCATGATCCAGCCCAAAGCGCGGCCTTGCTGGCCCTCGGCGACCCGGGTCGAGGCCTCGGCGAAGATCACACCTGTGAACATCCCGCTACAGCCGCCGACCACCACCGACCACAGCGCCACCATTAAAAAATTCGGCGCCGTCGCGATCCCGATCAGCGCGAGGCACAGCGCCAGCGGCCCCACCACCAGAAATGGCCGCCGTCCCCAACGGTCCGAGCCCGCCCCCGCCAGCATCCCGGAAATAGCCCATGCCACGGATGTCGCGGCCACCAGATCCGCGATCAGCGGCAGACTTGTCGACAAATCCCGAGCCATATCCAACAGGAATGGCGCGCGCGTGGTCCCGCTGGAGGCCGCGGCGAACATCGCCAAAGCCCCCGCCGCCAACAAAGCCCAGGGCATTTCTGCGTTAACCGCTACGGCGGCGCCATGCGCTGATTTGTTCCAGAGACGTATGGACATGCAGCACCACCGGCCGATCGCCGGGACTTAACGCCTCCTTGATCACGCCGGTGATCTCATCCTCGGAATGAATTGTCAGACCCTTCGCGCCAAAGGCCGTGGCCCAAATGGCGAAGTCGGGATTGGTGAGTTGCGTTGCCGCCTGATAGGGACGGCCGGGATAGCGCATGTCGTGATGCTGCGTGATGGTGCCGTAACAATTATTATCCGAAATGATGAATACGGGTTTGACATTATATTGCCGCGCCGTCGCCAGTTCGTTGCCGGTCATCAACGCCCCGCCATCGCCCGCGAACGCGATCACCTGTGTATCCGGCCGCCGCAAACACGCCGCGACCCCCATGGGCAATCCCGATCCCATCGCCCCCACGACCGACGCCAAAAACATCTGGCCCGGTTTCATCAACAAATACCGATGCACGAACGTCGCGAAATTACCCGCGTCAGACGTCACCGTCGCGTCATCCGTCAGATGCTTGTTGATCTCGGCGATCACGGCGGAGAAATTCACCCCATCGCTGGTCGGCAGCCATTCCGCCTTTGTCACGCGCCGGTGGATCGCGTGCAGACCCTCGACCCAACCCCGTCGTTTCGCCGCGTTGGCGGGCGCGCCGCGTGCCAGCAACGCGCGCACCACGGCCGCGGGTTCACACGCCAGACCCAGATCCGGACGCCATACGCGTCCCACCTCATTCGCGTCCGGCCATACATGAACAAGAGGGACCTGCGGATCGGGCGCCGCGGGGAACGTGAAGCCCTGGCTGATCGTACCGGTAATCCGTTCGCCCAACGAAATCAACAAATCGGTCTTTTTGATCTCCGCCAGCGTATCCGCATGCACGCGGCTCGCCATGTAACCGCCATAGTTCGGATGGCCCGCGTCGAACAAATGCGGCCGCCGATGCGTCGGCATCACCGGCAACATCCACTGCTCCGCCAGCGTCGCCAAATCCGCGACCTCCGCCGGATGCAGCGCCGTGCCAGCCCAGATCAGCGGACGCTCGCTGGCGGCGAGCATATCGGCCAGCCGATCGATGTCCTCGGGCAGAGGTCCCGCCTTCGCCATCGGACGCGGCTTCGCGATCGGCGTGTCGGTGACGACATCGAACACATCCTCGGGGATGATGACCGCGACCGGACCCGGCGTGCCGCTTTCGGCGAGGTGAAAGGCCCGCGCGATCGCCTCCGACGCCTGCTCCGGTTCGTTGACCTCGATCACCGCCTTCGTCACGTCGGACAGCAGCTTTGAATAGTTCTGCTCCTGCAACGCCATCCGTCCGGCCTCGAACCGTTCCACCTGGCCGATGATAACCACCAGCGGTGTGGCGTCGTGATACGCGGTGTGCAGCCCGATCATGGCGTTCGACAGGCCGGGCCCGCGCGAGACGACGCACACCCCCGCGCGCCCGCCCCGCATCCGCCCATCGGCCGCCGCCATGAACGCCGCCCCGCCCTCATGCCGGCAGACGATCAACCGCATGCGGTTGGCGTCGACCAGAGCGTTGGTGAACCCCAAATAGCTTTCGCCCGGCACGCAATAGATCAGATCGATGTCGTGTTCTTCCAGACTATCGACCAACAGGCGGCCTACGCTTCGCGCCATCTCGGTGTCCCCTCGGTTGGTATTTTACGGGTTGTTCTTACCGGCGCGGGAAGCGGGGGGCAAACGCGAGATCCGTGCTGTCATGGGCGCCCAAGGTCTGGTATACATGTCCGATGGTCGCGCTGCGAAAACAACCGCCGTCCCGCATGACCCTGGCGGAATTCTTCGCCTGGGATCCAAACGACGTGTCCGTCCGCCACTGGCAACTGATCGACGGCGAACCCGTGGCAATGGCGCCCGCGTCGGAGGCCCACGCGGCCCTGCAAATGGAAATCGGGCGTTTGCTTGCCAATCATCTGATCGCACGCGGCCTTCATTGCCGCGTCCTGTCCGAGGCCGGCGTGGTACCCCGCGTCCGCCACGACCGCAATTACCGCATCCCCGACCTGGCCGTCACCTGCGCGCCGCCGTCCACTGGCCTTATGGTAACCGAACCCATCCTCCTCATCGAAATCCTCTCCCCCTCCAACGAAATCGAGACCTGGGCCAATATCTGGGCTTACACCACCATCCCCAGCGTGACCGAGATTCTGATCGTCTCCAGCACCAAGGTCGAAGCTGAACTGTTGCGCCGTAACGCGGACAATTCGTGGCCGGAACAACCAGAACGAATCGGTATCGAAACAACTACGCGCCTCGACAGCATCGATTTCCCCGTGGACTTGCAGGCGTTCTACCGCACCACCGGCCTCGCGCGCTAACCCGCCGGAACTTCCTCACCCGCCGCCAGCCGCGCGTTCACATCCTCGCGCCACTTCGAAAATTCCTCACCACGCCACGCATCGTGCCGCCGTTGCGCGTAAGCCAGCGCGTTCCGATGATAAATCAACGCGTTTCGCCGCGTCTGAACGAAATTATCCCGCGTCGCCACGACCTTGCCCGGCACGCCCATCACGACCGAGCCCTCGGGGATCTCCGTCCCCGGCGGCACCAGAGCCATCGCCCCGATCACGCAGCGGCGGCCCACTTTCGCCCCATCCATCACCACCGCGCCAATGCCAATCAGGCAGTCGTCGCCGATCTCCGCCCCATGCACCACGGCGCGATGCGCGATCGAGCAATAATCGCCGATGATCGTCGCCTTGCCGCCACCGATATGGATCACCGCCGTGTCCTGCACGTTGGTCCACCGCCCGATCCGCACGGGCGCGCCCTCCGCCCGGATCACGCATCCCGGCCAGAAACTGCTGCCTTCGCCAGCACTCACCCGGCCAAAAATCCGCGCCGTCGGATCGACAAACGCGGGCCGGTCGAGCGCCACCTCAGGGCCGAGGACAAAGGACATGGAGCAATTTCCCGCGATGATATCGCCGCACCCTGACGGACTTCACGCGGCCGGTCCATCGTGTATGAACGGGCTCTGATCGACAGGAGCCGCCGTCATGCCCAAGCAATACCGTATCGCCTCCGTCCCCGCCGACGGCATCGGGCCCGAGGTGATCGCCGCCGGCCTGGAAGTGCTCGACGCCGTGACGTCGAAACTCGGCACATTTTCCGTCGTGATCGACCATTACGACTGGGGTTCGAACTGGTTCCGTAAGCACGGCGTGTTCATGCCGCCCGATGGTCTCGCCTGGCTGCGCACGGCGGACGCGATCTATTTCGGCGCCGTCGGCGATCCGAACATCCCCGACCACGTCTCGCTCTGGGGATTGCGCCTGCAAATCTGTCAGGGCCTCGATCAATACGCCAATATCCGCCCGACCCGCGTGCTACCGGGCGTGACCTCACCGCTCAGAAACGTCAAACCCGGCGATCTCGACTGGGTTATCGTGCGGGAAAACTCCGAGGGCGAATATTCCGGCCATGGCGGGCGCGTGCATCGCGGATTGCCCGAGGAAGTCGCGACCGAAACCGCGATCTTCACCCGAAAGGGCGTCGAACGCATCATGCGCGTCGCCTTTGATATCGCCCGATCGCGCCCGCGCAAACATTTGACGATCGTGACGAAATCGAATGCGCAACGGCACGGCATGGTGTTCTGGGATGAGATCGGCGCGCTGGTCTCCCACGACTACAAGGACGTGACCTGGGATAAGGAACTGGTCGACGCCATGACCATGCGCATGGTCCTGAAACCGCAATCGATCGACACCGTGGTCGCGACCAATCTGCATGCCGATATTCTGTCCGATCTCGCCGCCGCGCTCGCCGGATCGCTTGGCATCGCCCCCACCGGCAATATCGATCCAGAGCGGCGCGGCCCCTCGATGTTCGAGCCGATTCACGGCTCCGCCTTCGACATCACCGGCAAAGGCATCGCCAACCCCGTCGCCAGTTTCTGGACCGCCGCGATGATGCTGGAACATCTGGGCGAAAAACCCGCCGCCGATTTCCTCATGAAAGCGGTCGAGCAGGTCTGCGCCGCCGGCATCCTGTCCCCCGATCTGGGCGGCAAGGCCACGACGAAAGAGGTCACCGCCGCGGTGCTGGAGGCCATTCGCGGCATGAACGCCTGACCGGGTAATTCCCGCGCCCAAATCTTTACATGCAATCGAGAAGCTGATTGGCATCCGGCTCCTCAATTCCCGCGCCGTGTCACGACACCGCACCCATCCGCCGCCGCGGCAGCCCCAACGCGACCACACACCCCACGAAATTCCCAACACCCGCGATGACCATCGCCGCCTTATAACCGCCGGTCAGATCGAATAAATGTCCCGCGAGCACGGGCAATGTCACCGCCGCCACGCACCACGCGATATAAACCCGGCCCGCGATCCGCCCATACATCGGCCGCGGCCAATAAATCGCCACCGACCCCGCCGTCGATCCCGACACCAGCCCATAGCCCAAACCGATCAGACACAAGGCAATGATCGCCACCAAAGGCGATGGCCATACCGACAGCAGAACGGTCCCGCTCAACGCCAGCGCATGCGCGCTTGCTGAGACGAACGGCACCAGATACCGGTCCACCAGCCACCCGCCGGAAATGCGTCCGCTCGCGATCACCGCCGTGATCAGCGTCGTGGCCCACAGTGCCGTCGCCGGCTCCCCGCCATAGGCCGCGATGATCCCCGCCGCCTGGCTCAGCACCGTCAGGCCAGCCGCCGCGGCCAGGAAAAACACCGTGCAGATCCGTAACATGGTCCCGCTTCGCCGGTCCTCGCCCGCCGCGAACCCCGTGGAGGCGCGCGCGGGCAGCACCGACCCCGCATGCGCCGTGAGGCCGGCCGACACGACGCCGAACACGATCAGCGCCGCCGACAGCAACAGCAATGTCGCGTGATATCCATACCGCGCGTTGCCATATCCGAACAAGGGCGCCGCGATCATCGCGCCCAGAGGGTACAAGCCCAAAACAAAGCCATTCAACAAACCGGTTCGGGTGCGCACCAACAGATTGACCGCCTGCTGCAGCATGATGAACATCGCGCCGCCCGCGATCCCGAACACCACGCTATAGCCGGCCAGCAGCATCGCCAGCCCCTCGGCCTTCGCGGCCATGGCGATGCCAACCGCCGCGACCATCGCGTTGACAATGATCAGCATCGCCGGCGAGGCCAGCCGGTAGATCAGCGGCGCCAAATTCATCCCGGCGGTGAACCCCACCGTCGCCAGCCCGAACACCAGCGACAGCGCCGCGCGCGGGATACCAAGCTCGGCCTCGATCGGTTTCAGGAACACGCTGAACGCGTAAATCGAGCCCAACGGCAGCGTCATCACCGTGACCGCCGCGATCCCAGCCCAGGGACGTCGCGCCGCGCTCAATAGACCAACCGCCCGCCAATCAGCATCAACGTCACCGCCATGATCGGCCGCAACACCGCATCGGGCACCTTCGCCGACAGGTAACTGCCAAGCACGATGCCGGGGATGGATCCGCTCAGCAGCGAGGTCAGCAATGGCCAGTCCACCGCCCCCAAAAACCAATGGCCGATGCCCGCACCCAGCGTCAGCGGTACCGCATGGGCTATGTCCGACCCGACAATCGTCGCCATGCGCGCGCCGGGATACAGCAGCAGCAGCGCCGTCACCCCCAAAGCCCCCGCGCCGACCGAGGATATCGTCACCAGCACGCCCAGAATGACCCCGGTCAGCACCGTCAGCCGCCCAATCCCCGACGGCGTCACACGCGACATCAACGGCTGCATCACCGCCAGAAACCGCCGCCGGAAGATTAGCGAGAAGGCCGTCAGGATCAGCATGACCCCAAGCACCATCGCCACCATCCGCCCGCTGGAGCCCCCGATCATCTCCCCCCGCGACAGCACCAGCAGCGTCAGCCCGGTCGCCGGCACGCTGCCACAGGCAAGCCGCGTCACGATCCGCCAATCGACAGTCTGGTTCAGGCCATGCACCAAGGTTCCCGCGCTCTTGGTGATCGAGGCGTAGATCAGGTCCGTCCCCACCGCCGTCGCCGGATGAATGCCGAAGAACAGCACCAGGATTGGGGTCATGAGCGACCCACCCCCCATCCCGGTCTGCCCCACCAGCAAACCGACGAAGAAACCCGACAGAGAGAACCACGGATCGATCGGCAAAGCGGGCACCTCAGGCAGCGGATGGAACCGATCCGGTATACCCCGGCGGCCGCGGGAACCGATGCGTTGTTTTCGCCGCCGGGCGTTTCAGCCGCGCGGCTCGCGTCCCATCACCGCCGCGACCCGCCCGGTTCCGCCGGCAAACCCAACGTCCGCCCTGGATAGCCCGCCGCGTCGAAATATCGCGTGACGCCGACAATCTGCGACAGCACCACCGTGACCTGACCCAACTCATCCGGGGTCGAGCGAACCACGCGAACCACCGATTTCGGCATCGCGCCGTTGGGCATCGCTTCAATCAGCACGCGCCCCACCAGCTTGCCGTTGTCCTTGATCCGTAAGCCCAGAAGATGCGCGATTGTTTTCCCCAGATCGGCGTTGCTGGCCGGTGCGGGATCGACGAAGCGCTGGCGGAACCCCGGCCCAGAGGCCGCCATGATGTTGCGCGTATCCGCCCGCGAGAAACTTCCATGCATCCCCTGGCCCTGCTGCAGGCCGGTATCCGCGACCTCCACCCCGCACGCGGTCGGATCGGCGCACCCCAGGTTGAACGAGCGGAAATTGATCGCGATCGCCGGAATCGGGGTCACCGCCGTGCCCTGCAAAGCGATCGCCGACAGCGGCAAGGTCCCCGGAATCCGGCCCAAGGCGTCATCCACGAATAACCCGCTGGTGTAATCCTGCGCCGCGAGAATGGACGCGACCCGCGCCGCCAAAGTCTTATCCTTCGTCGGCAAATAAATCAGATCGGACCCGCCATTGGCCGCGACCACGACCAGCGGGTGCGCCAGATCGCCGCCGATCAGACCATTGCTCCGCTTCGGGTGCTCTCCCGCTTTGACCACCGCGCCTTGGGCGTCCGGATCGTACAGCGTCATCCCCAACCCTCGCGCCAGATCCAGCGCGACGAACCCCGGCGGCAGCAGCGAAGCCGGCACATCGGCGTAGCTCTGACGCGCCGCCCAACTCGTGGCGCTCTCTTTGGAAATCGTCGAAAACCCATGGTCCGACGTCACGATCACATCGGTGTCCTGGTCTAACCCCTGCGCCTTTAGCCCAACCAGCAGACGCGCCAGATTGTCATCGGCGTTGCGAATGGCGGCCAGCGAGGTCGGACCGTTGATCCCAGGGATCAGCCGCCCGAGACTATCGCCCTGATTGTGCTGCGTCCCATCAGGATCCCGCGACCAGTAGACCATGACGAAATTCTGTTTCCGTTCCCTGTACCACGGCAGAACGGCCTTGGCCGCCACATCGGTGAACCAGAT
Organism: Acetobacteraceae bacterium; assembly: GCA_043785025.1. Lineage (GTDB taxonomy): Bacteria > Pseudomonadota > Alphaproteobacteria > Acetobacterales > Acetobacteraceae > Rhodopila. The sequence goes on along the minus strand of JAYVXQ010000149.1, from coordinate 2,299 downwards.
CTGCTGCTCCACGTTCGCCACCACGGTCCCTGGCGTTTTGAGGTCGCCGGTCTTCCCGTTATCGCCCCGGGTTGGCGCCTGATCCGGCAGAGACAGCGCCGCCAGACGCCGTTTCAGCTCATCTGACAGCGGAATACCGCCTTTACGGCCGGTCATGTCGTCGATGACGATCGTATGCTGACCGGAACGCTCGGTATGATCGAAGATCAGCGCCGGTCCCAGTTTCCCGATGCTGGCGGTGGCGTACCCGGCGCGGCGGGCGGCCTTGAGGATCGTTTCCTCGTTCAGGTAGTCACCCGCGAAATGGTCGTCGACATCGCCCAGTACGGGATCGTTTTCCAGGAACGCGACCATGCTGTCACCGGCGTTGGGCACCGGGAAACCAGTATAGATCGTGTTCGAAAAATCCCCGCTGTCGCCCAACATATGCCCTGTCGCCATGCCCGAGGCATTGGCGGTCGTGAATGTCGGAAACAGCGAGTGTGTGTTGGTAAACCGCACCCCGCGCGCCATCAACGCGGAGATCGCCGGTGCCGTCTTCTCATTCACCATCGCCGGCCGCAGCCCATCCGCGACGAACAACACAACATTCCGCCGGTGCGTCTCCGCCCATAACGGGCTTGTCAGAAGTCCCCATAAAACAGCGGCGATCAGCAGGCGCATGCGATGTTTTTCCCCTTGAACGCACCATCATCGCCGAAACAATCGGCTCTGGCCATCTCGGTTGTATACGCATATGTCGGGAATGATCCGCTGAACCTGGTGGATCCGAGTGGGTTGGCGGCGAGCGCGGCGTGGGGTTTGCTCGGGAACCTCAATCCGATTGGGTCAGCCAATGCGCAGCCCGCGATGGCACTTTGTGCCGCTGGGCCCGCCGGGTGCGCGGCAGGGGCCGGGATAACAGCAGGACAGATTCTTCTGGGCGGTGCTTCGGAGTTTGGTACTGGCGCGATCATCCTGAATAATCAGGATCAGGGAAACCAGTCAGGGATTACGCTCCGCCCGGATTTACCGCCATTGAGCGGTGGCAGAAGCGGACAGAAAGTGCCCGGGCTGACCGGCCGTCCCAACAGTGCCATTCCGGGCGCGGCGAATGATCGGATATTCATTACCGACGATAACGGGAACGTTGTAGTTGACGTGCTCCGCTCCTCGCAACGCTTCGCGACGCGCGAGCCGAAGCGCACCGCCCGCTCAGCCAGAGGCGGTGTGTCGCGCCGACGTATGGGTCGCCCCAGGCCCGTCGGCGCACGTGCCGCGCCAACCCAAAGAGTGGGTTGTCACGCCATCGGCCGCCGTTGCCTTACCGGCGCGCCGCCCGCTCAGCCAGAGAACGCTACCCAAATTCAGACCGCCTCCGCGTACCACAACAACGCCACCCGCCCCTATGGAGCGTAAGCGCCAACCGGTGCATGCTGTCATCCAAATCCAGGAGGATCCCATGCTGAAATTCGGCGTTTCCATGTTCTTCACCGACTATTCCATCACCCCCTGGGAATTGGGCCAGGCTTTGGAACAGCGCGGATTCGAATCGCTGTGGGCGCCCGAACACTCCCACATTCCGCTCAGCCGCAAATCGCCGTTTCCCGGCGGCGGCGAGCTGCCGAAGCGGTACGCCGACGCGATGGACCCGTTCGTGACGCTGAGCGTGGCGGCCGCCGCGACCAAGACGTTAAAAATCGGCACCGGCGTCTGCCTCGTGCAACAGCGCGATCCAATCCAAACAGCCAAGCTCGTCGCCTCGATCGATACGGTCTCCGGCGGCCGTTTCTTGTTCGGCATCGGCAATGGCTGGAACCAGGACGAGATGGAAAACCACGGCACCGACTTCAAATCCCGGCACAAGCGCGCGCGGGAGAATATCGAGGCGATGAAGGAAATCTGGACCAAATCGAAAGCGGAATATCACGGCGAGTTCGTCAATTTCGACCCGATGATGGCTTGGCCGAAGCCGGTGACCAAACCGCATCCGCCGGTCATCGTCGGCGGCGCCTTCCCCTATTCCGCCCGCCGCGCGATCCGCTATGGCGACGGCTGGATCCCGCAGGCGATGCGCGGTGCATACTCGGAAATCGCCGACATGATCCCCGAATTCCGCAAAATGGCCACCGAGGCTGGCCGCGATCCCGCGTCGATCCCGATCACCGTCTGGTTTCCTCGCCGCGAGCCCGATTTGATGAAGCGCTACATGGATCTCGGCGTCGAGCGTGTGGTGTTGAATTTGGACTCCGAGCCCGCGGCGAAGATCCTGCCGGAATTGGACGCGATGGCCGCCTTCATCGCCAAGGTGAACGGCTAG
>JAYVXQ010000148.1:0-18886 GCA_043785025.1 Acetobacteraceae bacterium | reverse complement strand
ATCATGGCCCAGCGTGCGCCGGGCGGACGCGGTGACGGCATGAATCTCGCCCTTGAAGTCGAGTACGAAGGCCGAGCCGGGGTATTCGAGCAGGTTGGGGATGACGGCGCCGATGCCTTTGCCGGCACCGGTCGGGGCGCAGGTCAGCACATGGCCATCCTGGCGGAACCGGCGATCGGCGCCGCGCGTCGCGTCGCGCAGGACGCCGAGCACGAAGGCATCTTCGGGCGCGGCCGGTGCCAAATGGCGCACCGCGTTCCGCGCGGTGCCAAAATGCGCGGTCCCGTGAGTATGAAGCGCCGGCGCGCCGAACAAGGATGCCCACAGGCGCCGAACCGGACCGGGAACCAGCGCGCCGCCCCCCGTCAGAACGACGATGACCGACAGACCCCAGAGCGGAAAAATCAGGCCATTGGACGGAAAGCCGGTCAGATCGCGCGCGGTGGCGAGGACCATCCAGGTGAGCGGTATCCCCAGGACAAAGCGTAACACCTTCTCCAGGGTGCGCTTCAGGCCGAACCGGTTCGACGCGCGCCAGAAGCCGATGGCGGCGAACAGCAGCACGATCCCGCCGACAACAATGTAGGTATGATCGCTCGCCGGCACCTCGTGACTGGCGGCCTGAGCGGACAGGCCGCCGGCGGCAACGAGCGCGGCGGCCAATCCCAGACGCGACTGTGTCACGCCGCTGCGGTCGCTGGTCCGTTGGATAATGGCGCCGGTGCGACGCGGCGTGCCGTGCCGCCGTGGGTGGCGGCGAGACGCTGAGCGTCATCGACGCGCGTCATGCCCTCCCAGTGCTGCAACACCTTGTTGAAGTGGAATCCGGCCGCGCGCAGCGGCGCGGTCGCCTCCTTTGGCAGAGCATTTGGGAAGGTCAGCACGACCGGTTCCTTGCCCTCGTCGCGGGTGTGGGCTTCGCGAGCGAAGGAGCGGCCGCCCAGGGCAGTCCACTTGCTGACCTGATCTTTGTCGGAGGCTCCGTCGCGCAGCGACAGCAGCGCGCCATAGAGCGCGTTGGCCTCCAGATCGAGCAGCCCGGTCTTCTCGATCAGACCACCCGCCTCGATCAGGCGGCGGGTGCGGACCTTGCGCCCGGCGTCCTTGAGCTTGGCTTCCTGGTCCGCAAGCCGGGCCTTTTGTTGTTCGTGCGCGCGCAGGCGCTCAGCCAGTGAACGAGCCAATCGATTTCCAGTTCTGGGGTTGCCGACCGGTCAATGCCTGGTCCGCGCGGACGGTAGGCCCGAAAGCGCGTGAATTCGCCCTATGATTTGTGTCTTCTTGGCCATGTTGCTACCGGACTCTCGTCCTGGCCCACCAAACCGCGGCGGGGGTTCTGCACCGAGGGAGCAAAGCGAGCAGGAGCGTGCAGACGCAATATGCATCGCTGACACGACGCGGCTTGCCGATAGCCAGAATAGGTCTATGAGTACCGCCTTGGCCATCGAATTCGCACGTGCCCGCTATATCTCCCGTGGTTCCGGCGGCAGCGCGGTGCGTTCGGCGGCTTACAATGGCCGGGAGGAGATCGCGGCCGAACGGACGGGGGAGGTGTTCTACTTCCGCCATCGCGACGCGCCCGAGCACCACGTTGTCCTGTTGCCCGAGGGCGCGGCGGCGCGGTTTGGCGAGGCCCGCGTGTTGTGGAACGCCGCTGAGGCGGCGGAACGGCGCAAGGACGCGCAGGTGGCCCGCGAGATCGTGCTGGCGCTGCCGGCCAACGCGGATGTGTCCACCGAGGACCGGATCGCGCTGGCGCGGTCCTTCGCCGAGGTGCATTTCGTGTCGAAGGGCCTGGCGGTGCAGCTCGACGTTCACGCGCCGCACGAAGGCGACGCCGAGAGCGAGCGGGCGAACTGGCACGCGCATCTGCTGATCACCACGCGGCGGCTGGAGGGCGAGCAGTTCAACGCGAAGAAAGCGCGCGACCTCGATCCCGAGGTGCGGCTCGCCGGAGGCCGTGCCCTCGTCTCGGATGGCGCGGTGTGGGGGGAACTCTGGCGCGAACACCAGGACCAGTATTTTCGCGAGCACGGGATTGAGACGCGGGTCGATGCCCGTGCCACGCACGCGCAAGAGCATATCGGACCGGTGCGGATGCGGGTCACCGGGGCGGAGATCGTCGAGCGTGCCGAGACCATCCGGCGCGCCAATCAGGCGGCGGCGGCCGATCCGGATCAGGTGCTGGCGGCGCTGACGCGGAACAACGCGACGTTCACCGCGCGTGACCTTGACCGGTTCCTGGCGAAACAATCCGGTCAGGAGGGAAGGGAGGTCTCTCCGGAGACCGAAGGCGTCCGGGCGGCGGTGCTGAAACACGGCGATTTGATCCCCTTGCACGATCGGGAGACCGACGAGGCGGCGGAGCGCTTCACCACGCGTCAGGTGCGGGCGGAGGAATGGGCGGCGCTGGCCGACGCGGACAGGATGGGCCGCGTCCGGTCCGGTGGCGTCTCCGGCCGCGCCGCCAGATCGGCCCGGGCCGGGCGGACCTTGCGGCCGGACCAGGACGCGGCGTTCGCGCACGCGATTGGCCCCGGCGACCTGAAGCTGGTCGAGGGCCGGGCGGGAACGGGGAAAAGCTACACGCTCGCGGCGATCCGCGACGCGCACGTGGCGGATGGGAAGCGCGTGGTCGGGCTGGCCCCGACCAACGCGGTCGCGCAGGATCTGGCGGCGGACGGGTTCACCGAAGCGGGCACGGTCCATTCCGCGCTGTTCCGGCTGAAGAATGGGCGGACCAGTTGGGACCAAAACACCGTGGTCATCGTGGACGAGGCGGCGATGCTGGACACGCCGGTGACTGGCGAATTGCTGGCCGCCGCGCGTCAGGCCGGGGCAAGGGTGATCCTCGCCGGCGACGATCGCCAGCTTGCCAGCATCGAGCGCGGCGGGCTGTTCGCCGAACTGCGGCAACGCCACGGCGCGGCCGAGATCGTCGAGGTGACGCGGCAGAAGGTGGACTGGCAGCGCCAGGCGGCGCGCGATCTGGCGGAGGGAAGGTTCGCCGAAGCGGTGACCGCGTTCGACCGGGCCGGGGCGATCACATGGACCGAGAAGCAGGAGGATGCCCGCGCCGCGCTTGTCGCGGCGTGGACACGCGACGCGGTGGAGCATCCAGGAGCGAGCCGGTTCGTGTTCGCCTACACCAACCGCGACGTGGACGCGCTCAATGCCGAGCTACGGGAAGTGTACCGCGCCCGCGGCGCGCTGACCGGCGCGGATGTCGAGTTTGACACGAAGCACGGGAAGGCGGCGTTCGCAGTCGGCGACCGGGTGCAGTTCACCGACACGGACAAGCGGCGGAACATCTATAACGGCAACGCCGGCACCATCACCGGCCTCGATGGCCTGACCGGCGAGATCGCCGTGCGGCTGGACGCGGCCGGCGGGGCGGGGCGCGAGGTAACCTGGTTCGCGGGAGACTTCGAGGGGTTCCGGCATGGCTACGCGGGGACGATCTACAAAGGCCAGGGGAAGACCCTGGACCGGACGTATCTGTATCACACCGAGCACTGGCGGGCGGCGGCGAGCTACGTCGCGCTGACCCGGCAACGCGACAGCGCGCAGGTGTTCGTCGCACGCGAGACGGCCCGCGATGCGAATCACCTCGCGCGTCAGCTGGCGCGGGGCGAAATGCGCGCGGCCTCCGTCGCCTGGGCCACGCCGGAGGAAGTGGCGAAAGAGCGGACAGCGGAACGCGCCCGGCCGCGGGAAGCACGGGACGAGGACACGTTGCGCGCCAAGGTGCGCGCGGCGTTGGCCGCGCGGGACAAATCGAACGCCGCGGAGGAAAAGCCGGAGGCGTCCCAGGCCCCGGACACGCGCGTCCGAACGGAGCGCACCCGGCCAGACACAATACGGGACGAGGATTCTCTGCGTGCGAAAGTGCGCGAGAACCTGGCGGCACGGCGGATGGACAATGCGAACGAGGAAAAACCCGAGGCGACGCTGTCCCCGGATGCGCGCCGGGCGCTGGCCAGCGAGCATGAGAAGACTGGCCAGACGCTCACCGGCGGCGCCGAGGATCGTGCCGCGTCGGCGGCCGGCGCGGCACGGCCGCCGAGGGTGGGGGAGCTGCCCGATGGACCGGCCGTGACGGTGGACCCGCCGCGCCCGACCATCAGCCGAAGTGGACCCGAGGACGAACGCGCGCCCGCGCCGTTGCTGCCCGCATGGCGTGATGCGACAGGGCAGGGGCGGGACAGCCTTGGCCGTGGCACGTCACAAGAGGATCTGGCCCGCGTCGCCGACAAGGACCCGGCGGCACGGCGCGAAGTCGATGCCCGAACACGTACCTCGCAGGTCATTTATCGCGATCCCGAGGCCGCGGCCGATGCCCTGGATACGCTCATCCGGAAATCGGGCAACGATCTGCGGGCGGCGGCGCAGACGCTGCGACAGGCCGGCCCGGAGGCACTGGGCGAGCTGCGCGGGCGTGAGGGGTGGCTGGCGCGCGAGGCGGCGAAGACCGAGCGGACCTATGCGCGGAGCGCCGCCGGCACGATCCCGGCCAGGCTGGACCAGGAAGCCACGGCGCGCGACGCGGCGGTGCGCCGCCACACGGCCGAGGTGGAGCAGCAGCGGACGCGGGACGCGATCACGGTACCCGGTCTGTCCGGCGCCTCGCTTGCGGCACTCGAGAATGTGCGGACCGCGCTCGATGCGACCGATCGGCAGAATGACGGAGAACGGTACGACGCCCAACAGCGGCGGCGAGAGGAAGCGGTCGCGGGCGCCTGGACCGCCGGGCGTGCCGATCCGCGCGTGGCCGGCGAACTGGACCGGTTCATGGCCGCGCTCGGACAACGGCTTGGCGAGGAGGGGATGCGGGATGCTTCGCGTGCTGCGGGGCAGGCGGGTCGGATGACCGTGCCCGGCGCCGGGCCGGAGCAGCAGGCCGGGCTGGACGTGCTGGCGCGGAGTTTCAAGCTTGGCCGCGAGGGCGTGGAGCAAAGCGCGGCATGGGGCAACCGGCTCGGCCGGGAGGGTCAGGCGGCGGAGCGGGAACGCAACCGCCAGGAGGAGCGCCAGCGGCTCGGATTGCCGCCGGAGCCGCCGTCTGAGCAGCGGAGAAAAGGCCTGGGGCTGGGCCGGTAGCCCTGGGCGGCCGCCGTGGTAATGACCATAGGCCGGAACCAGCCGACCGATCTTCGGCGCCATTCGACCAGGACCGAGACCGTAAACGATGAACACCATCCGCCCGACGCTTCCCACGTTGACGGTCAACCGCAGGTTCATGGTGGACTTCATCGCGAAGGAACCGCCCTGCCTCGCGATCGGCCTGGTCGAAGTGGAGGGCAATCAGTGCGCGATGATCACCCTGCGCCTTAACGAGGCACTCCCACGGGAAATTTCGGCCGGCGGCTTCGCGTTCGGCCATGCGCTGTACGGCGGCGGCAGAAGCAGCTGGGAAGTGGTTCATTTCGGATTCTATGGCTTCGCGACCTGGCATGTGCTGATCAACCCGAGCGATCCTGTCGCGCGCCTGGTCCTGAGTACCATGATCCGGACAGGCGATTATTTTTTCTTCACGCTCGACTCGGACCACAGCACGACGGCCTTCCGGTCGGACGTGGCGCCGGATAATTTGATCTGGCTCAAGGCCAACATGGCCCGCATCCAGGCCTCGACCACAACAGACGCCGAGTACCGCCAAGCCGTATCGTCGTTCGCGCGGCGCCCAAATCCGCCTGGAACCATGCTCACCTGGGTTTGCCGGAACAACGCTGATATATCTGATCTGGTGGAGGATACGCTGACGCCGAGGCCGCCTGAGGTGGTCGCCGAGACCGGCCTGGCGGCATCCCAACAGGTCGGGCGTTACCCGGCGAAATGGGGCGGAATACCCAACGGCGATGCGGATTCGAGAAGTCGCCATTTTGGACCGATCTGGGTCATTGACATACTGCGTCGTTGACCCACTCTATAGCTATGCACTTCGGCTGGGACCCGCCCAAGAGCGAACGCAACGCGCGCGAGCGAGGTTTGCCGTTCGAGATCGCCATGGCGCTTTTTGACGGGCCGACGATCGAGGTCGACGACCGGCGACGCGACTATGGTGAACGCCGAATTGTCGCTTACGGCAACGTTGCCGGCCGGGTCATGGTTTGTGTCTACACTTGGCGCGGCACCGACGACGAGCCGATCCGCTGGATCATCAGCCTACGCAAGGCCAACAAAGGTGAGAGTCATGTCTACCGCACCGCGTTCCCGGAGTGAACTGGACCTGGCCACGGTCGACTGGCGCCGGATCGACGAAACCGGTGAGGAAGCCATCGCCCGCCAAGCGGCCGAGGACCCGGATACGGCCCCGGTATTAACCCCGGAGGAAATTCTGGCCGTTGGACGCCGCATCGCGGCGGACGAGGTTGAGGATGTCCGCGCGCTGCGCATCCGGCTCGGCCTGTCGCAGGAGGTTTTCGCGGCCCGCTTCGGCTTCTCCGTCGCCACGATCAGGCAGTATGAAAGTCGGCGCCGCATGCCGGCGGGGCCGGTCCGCACCCTGCTGCGGGTGATTGCCCGAGAGCCGGCCGCGGTCACTCGCGCGCTCGCCGACAATCGACGGTAGGAGGGCCGCCCTCGGTCCAGCCGGCGATACCGCGCGCGATCGTGTCGGAACCGGCATAAATCCAAACCAACAGGTCACCCGCAAACGAGCGTTTGCAGAGGCGGCCGAGCGACACGGCCGGCTCCCACAGCTTCCAGTTCCGGGGGGTGTGCAGGCCACAGCTTTAGTCAGTGGTGCGAATAGGAGCCCACAAACCCGACGTTTGAACCGGGCTGCCCCGCCCCTTTCCTCCGCGCGTTGATGAACTCACCAACAAATAGGACAGGAATACCGAATCAATGCAAAATCGCATCGACGAATTCTGGGGTAAGGCCCGTCCCGAGACGGGCATGCCGAATGGAACCCATCCGCTGGCGGCCCATTGTCTTGATGTCGCGGCGGTCGCGGTTCTCCTGTCGGATCGTGGGGCGGAGAGTCTGGACCCCAGGATGCTCGGTTTTCTGGTGGCGCTGCATGATATCGGCAAATTCTCCCGCCCGTTTCAGGCGCAGTCGGAGAAGAATTGGCCGGTTTCCTGGCTTGGCCCCTTTCCCCGCGAGCGGCCGCCGGTCGGACCACGGCATGACGCGGCCGGGTTCCATTATCTGTCGCGGGTTTTCGCCGATCGGTGGGTCGCGCTCCTGCCTGGTGACACGGGTTGGACAACGCCAAATCGCGACAGGATTTGGCGCGCCCTCGCCGGACATCATGGCCGCCCGGCGGAAGACCTGGAGCGGGTCTCCGAAAAGATTGTCTGCGCGCCCTGCCGGGACGCCGCGGGACAATTCGTGGATGCGATGTTCAACGTGTTCCAACCGCCGCCCTGGCCCCGACCGCCGACGGAGCGGGATGTGACGGTGTTGTCATGGCGGCTTGCGGGGTTGACCACCCTCGCGGATTGGATCGGCTCCCGGCAGGAATGGTTTCCCTATGTCCCGGCCGACGCTGTCGGCGCTCCGGGCGCGTATTTCTGGGGCCATGCGCTGCCGCGCGCGGCGGCAGCCCTGGCGGTCGCGGGTCTGGTCGGTGCACGTCCGTCGGCGTTCGCCGGTATTCGCGGGCTATTCCCGAGAATTGAAGAGCCAACGCCGGTCCAGCTATGGGCGGAAACCGTGCCCTTGCCGGATGGGCCGGTGCTGGCGGTCATTGAGGACCTGACCGGCAGTGGCAAGACCGAGGCGGCGGTGACGCTCGCGCACCGCCTGCTGGCCGGGGGTAAAGCCCAGGGAGTTTATGTCGCGCTGCCGACGATGGCGACGGCGAATGCGATGTACGGGCGGCTCGCGGAGGCTTATCAGGGGTTGTTCGCGGCGGATGCGCGTCCGTCGCTGGCCTTGGCGCATGGGCACGCATCGCTCGATCCGCGGTTCACCGCGGCGATCGATGCGGGGCCGCGCGCATCGGTTCAGACAAGTCCGCACGATCCAGCGGATGAACCGGCGGAGTCGCACTGCGCCGCGTGGCTGGCGCATGACCTCCGGCGCGCTTTGCTGGCGCAGGTCGGCGTGGGGACGCTTGATCAGGCGCTGCTGGCGATCCTGCCGGTGCGGCACGCCCCGTTGCGTCTGCGAGGTCTGACCGGGAAGGTTCTTATTGTTGATGAGGTCCATGCGTTCGATCCTTACATGGCCAAGGAACTCGTCGTTCTGCTCGAATTCCACGCGGCTCTGGGCGGCTCGGCGGTGCTGCTGTCGGCAACATTGCCGCGCAAGTCCCGCCAGACGTTGGTGGATGCGTTCATGCGGGGTTTGAAGGCGCCGTCCCAGGCGTTGGAGCGGACGGAGTACCCCCTCGCCACGCTGGTGGGCGCGGGCGGGCTGACGGAGACGCATTGCGGGGTGCGGGAGGGTTTGCCGCGGACGGTCATGGTGACGCGGCTACCGGACGTTGCCGCCGCCGTTGCGCGCATTGCCGCGGCCCATGCGGCGGGTGCGGCAGTGGTCTGGGTGCGCAACACGGTGGATGACGCCATCGCGGCGACTCTCGCGCTGCGGGCAGAGGGGCTGGAACCAATGCTGTTCCATGCGCGGTTCGGAATGGGGGACCGGCTGAAGATCGAAGAGGAAGTGCTGCGGCTATTCGGCCCGAAAAGCTCGGGGTGCAGGCGCAACCGTGTGCTGGTGGCGACCCAGGTGGTGGAGCAAAGCCTGGACCTCGATTTTGATCTGATGGTGACTGACCTCGCTCCCGCCGATCTCCTGATCCAACGCGCCGGGCGCCTATGGCGGCATCACCGTGGTGTCCGCGGCGTGCCGGGGCCAGAACTGCTGATCGTTTCGCCGGAGCCGGTGGACGATCCAGCCTCTGATTGGATCAAATCATTTCTGCCGGGCACATCGGCTGTTTACGCCGATCACGGGCTGTTATGGCGGTCCGCGCGCGAGGTTTTCCGCCGCGGCGCGATCGTCACGCCCGACGATATGCGGCCGGTGATCGAGGCGGCTTTCAAGCGGGACGCCGACGGGGCGGTGCCGCCCGGCCTCGCCGCCGCGTCGGACAAAGCGGAGGGTGAAGCCTGGGCGCATGCGTCCATCGCCGGATCGAACGTGCTGGATTTCCGGAAAGGCTATTCGCTCGACGCAGGGCTTTGGGAGCCGGAAACGAAAACCCCGACGCGGCTGGAGAACGAGCCGCATGTGACGCTGCGGCTCGCGCGGGAACGCGGCGGCTCGGTTGTCCCTTATGCCTCCCGCGACCAGGATATCCGCCGCGCCTGGGCTTTGTCTGAGGTGTCTGTGGCGCAAAGGCGGATCGCGTCCTGCCCGGTGCCTCCGGCGCTTCAGGGTGCCGCCGACGCGGCCCGCGCGGGCTGGGGACGGTGGGAGCGGGAGTCGGAGATGGTACTCCTGGCCTTGCTGGTGCCCGATGGGGACGGTTATACGCTGGCGGCCTGTGCGAAATCGGGGGCGGCGGTTGCTGTCCGCTATGACGCGCGGGATGGCTTGTCATGGGCCGGTGATTGATCCCGCAGACGCGGGATGAACCGTGAGTGCCATAGTTCGATGGCTAAATACGGCACAGTTCCCCGCACAGCGGGGATTTTTTCGGCTCCCGGCTATGACGAGAGATTTTTCTAAGTGAGTACTATAATTCGATAGACAGGATGATTCGAACGTAGGTATGTTGGTCAGGAGCCGGCAGGTTAGGGCCTGCCGGCTCAGACGATTTCCAGATTAAAGAAAAGGAGTGGCCTCGTGCACCCGAGAAGAGTTTAATCAGGAGTTTTACTTCTGCTCCGACGCCCGCCCGGCCGTCAAAGTCGGCGGCCCGGCGGGTTATTATTATCAAACAGCGCTTACGCTGTCGAGTAGCGGGGTATCTCGTGCTCAATCTCCTGACTGACGCCTGGCTTCCCGTCACCCGAAAGAACTCCGGTGACGCAATCATTCGACCCTCCCAAATCACTGAACATCACGCCGATGACCCGGTCACCGCCATCGCCTGGCCGCGGCCGGACCTGCGAATCGCGACGTTGGAACTGTTGATCGGCCTGCTCGCGACCGGCTGTCCGCCGGAGGACGGGGACGAATGGCTCAAGAAATGGCGCAATCCCCCCAGTACCGCGCAACTCGACGAGATATTCGCGCCGTTCGTCCATGCGTTCAATCTGGACGGACCGGGGCCTCGTTTCCTGCAGGACATGGAAGACCTGCAATCCGGCGCCGAACCGATCGAGCGGCTGCTAATCGAGGCGCCCGGCGAAGCCACCGTCGGCAAGAACACCGATTTGATGGTGCATCGCGATGGTGTTGCCTCTCTCGGCCGTCCCGCCGCCGCGATCATTCTTTACACCTTCCAATCCTGGGCGCCCGCGGGCGGGGCGGGCAACCGTACCGGGCTGCGCGGCGGTGGACCGCTTGTGACACTGGCTATTCCAGAGGACGCGCAAAATCTCTGGCATCTGCTTTGGGCCAACGTGCCGTCCTATGGTAGCGCGCCCGGGCCTCGGGACTTGCGGCTGGTGTTTCCCTGGCTCGCGCAGACGGTCACATCAGACAAAAAGAGTGCGCGGGTGGTGACGCCGGAAAACGCACATCCGCTTCAGTGCTGGTGGGGTATGCCGCGGCGGGTCCGGCTGGATTTCACTGTTTTGGAGGAACCGCGTCCCTGCGCTCTGACCGGGGTTCCAGACGCCATGGCGGTCGCGACGTGGCGGCAACGACCGGGCGGCGCGAATTACGCAGCATGGGGGCGTCGACACCCGCTTACCCCTAATTATAAGGCAAAGACCAGCCCGGAATGGCTGCCGGTGCATCCCCAGCCCGGCGGGATCGGTTTCCGGGACTGGCTCGGCCTCGTGATGAAGGATCGCGAGGAAACGCGCTTGCCCGCAGCCGCGATCTCGGAATGGCGGAGCGAACGCGGCCGCATTCTGGACAACGGCAAAGCCCGTATCCTGGCCGCCGGCTTCGATATGGACAATATGAAAGCGCGCGTCTTCGTGGAGAGCGAAATGCCTCTGCCCTTCGCCGCCACGTCAGCGGCCAGGGAAGCAGTGGATGACCTTGCGGAAAACCTGGTGAAATCCGCCAATCAGGTCGCAAGCCTGGCCCGCAGCGCCGTGAAGGATGCGCTGTTCGCCCGTGGCGCCAATGTCAAAATGGACGCGCTCCGCTTCAATACCGTCCGCGAACGCTTGTGGGAACAAACGGAACCCGCGTTCTTCGCCACGATGGAGCAAGCCGCCCGCCGACTGGCTGGCGAGCCGGATGACGACCGGGGAAAGTGGCTCGCGCTGCTGCGGCGGACCGCGCTGGCGTTGTTCGATGAGGCGGCGCCGCTCTCCCCCGACACCGGCCAGACCGAAGCCATCCGCACCGCCACCGCCCGGAAATTTCTGGGCTTGGCGCTGGCGGGATACGGCAAGGCGGGGTCAGAACTATTCAGCGAACTCGGGCGGCCGTTGCCTGAACAGAAACAATCCAAAACCAAAAGGAAAGCGGCATGAGCCTCGCCAACGCGCGCATCGTCGAATGGTGGCGGGAGATGTGCCCGCCGCGCGAGTCCGGCGACCGGGGGGACCGGGCCGGCATGGCCCGCCTGCGCCGCTGCGTGACCATCGTCCAGGCGATACAGGCACCGGAAACAATTTCATTATTCCGCCGCTCCGGCGGCCGGACGGAGGACGATCTGCGCGACGCGGGCCTCGCCGCCGCGGTGTTGGCGCATGTACGGGATGACGATCCCGGCCCGCCCGTCGCCCGCCGCATCGGTCCCGACAGTCCCGACAAGCCGGAGACGGCGAAGATGAAGCCGCTCCGATTCCAGCGTCTGTTGAACGCGGACACGCCGGGTGAGCGGTTGACCGCGTTCCGCCGCCTGATCGCTCTGACGGGGAACAAGGTCAACGTCCGCGATCTGACTGATTCATTGCTGCGGTGGGACGATGAAAAGCGCCGGACCCGCTGGGTCTACGATTACTGGAACGCCGGGCAGCCCGCTGCCCCCGCCATCAAGGAAACCACACCATGAGCCGCTTTCTGCAACTGCATATGCTGACGTTTTTCCCGCCCGCGAACCTCAACCGCGACGACACCGGGAAGCCCAAATCCGCCGTTGTCGGCGGGTCGCCGAGGCTCCGGATTTCCTCCCAGGCGCTGAAACGCGCCTGGCGGGAGTCGGATGTTTTCGCCAACGCGCTTGATGGCCACCTGGGACAGCGGACCCAGCGGCTTGGGGATGTGCTGCTGACCCATCTGCGTGAAAAAGGGATGAATGAGGCGAACGCCCTGAGGACCGCCCGCGACATCGCCGGGGTATTCGGCAAGATCAAAGACGAAAAGGACAAGGACCCAACCCAGATCGAGCAGCTCGCCTTTATTTCGCCGGAGGAACGCACCGCCGCGCTGGCTCTGGCGGACCGCGTACTGGCGGGAGAGAAATTCGACCCCAAAACCGCCAACCTTTTGCAACGCGCCGACACCGCCGCCGACATCGCGCTGTTCGGGCGGATGCTGGCCAGCGCGCCCGAGTTCAACCGGGAGGCGGCGGCCCAGGTGGCGCATGCGATTACGACGCATCGGGTGACGGTGGAGGATGATTATTACACCGCCATCGACGACCTCAAAACGAAGGAAGAAGACGCGGGTGCGGGGTTTCTGGGGGAGGCCGGGTTCGGATCGGGCGTCTTCTATCTGTATATGTGCATCAACCGGACCCAACTGATTAACAACCTCGGCGGCGACGCGGTCCTCGCGGCCGTTGCATTGGGCGCGGTGACCGAGGCGGCGGCGACCGTCGCGCCGCGGGGCAAGCAGAACAGCTTTGCCGCGTTGGGACGGGCGCATTTCGTGCTGGCTGAAGGCGGCGATCAGCAGCCAAGGACGCTGGCGGGGGCCTTCGCACGGGCGGTGACTGAGAACGATCTGCCACGCAACGACCTGATGGGCGCCTCGATCGAAAACCTGAAAAAATTCCGCGCCGGCATGACCACCGCTTACGGCCCCGGCTGCGACGCGGACGTGGCCATGCACGTCGGCGAAAGCGGCAGCCTGGCCGAAATCGCCGCCTTCGCCCGCGGAGAAAGCTGATGCCTACCTTCCTGACCTTCGCCCTGGTCGCACCGATGGCGTCCTTCGGCGGGCTGGCGGTGGGGGAGCGGCGCTCGGGCTGGGACCGGCCCGCGAAGTCCGCGGTATTGGGCCTGATCGGCGCCTGTCTGGGGGTGGAGCGGGAGGACGATGCCGGACAGGCCGCGCTGGCGGACGGGTATTGTGTCGCGCTGTTTTGCCA
Source organism: Acetobacteraceae bacterium (assembly GCA_043785025.1). GTDB lineage: Bacteria > Pseudomonadota > Alphaproteobacteria > Acetobacterales > Acetobacteraceae > Rhodopila. The sequence continues at coordinate 5,604 of JAYVXQ010000148.1, read as the reverse complement.
CACGCCCGGACGGCTGCTGGCGGATTACCACACCGCGCAGATGCCATCGGCCAAACGCGGACGGCGTTTTGCGACGCGGGCCGAGGAACTGGCGGTCCCGAAATGGGAACTCAACACCGTGCTGTCGCGCCGGGATTACCGCATTGGCGCGTGGCATCTGGGGGCGGTGTGGCCGTCGGCCGCCGCGCCGAAATGGTCGTTGGAGGAACTGGCGGCGGCGATGACCCGCCCGGTTTTTGTGCCCAGCCTTGGGCGCAAATCCTGCCCTTTGGGCCTGCCGCTCGCGCCCCGGGTCGCGGAGGCGGCCGATGCACAAACGGCGTTGCTGGTCCGTCACGCCGATGGACCCGAGGCCGCGCTGACCGTCCGCGGCGGATTAACGTTGCGTGACGCGCATGCGGATTTGCCGCAGCCCCCCGTAATCACGATGGATGCCTCATTGGCCAGCGGCCAGGTAAGGCGGATCGAATACCGCCGCGACCAGCCGCTATCCCGCCGCCGCTGGCAGTTCGGACTGCGGGAGGAGGCGGTGCTTGGCGCCGGAACCCAATGACCGGCCTGTTTCTGGGCCGCGCGTCGTTGAAAATCGACGCCCCGATTTCGGCTCTGGCGCGGTTGCTGGTGCCGGGGGACGCGCACGACCGCGCCGCCGCCGCGCACCGGCTGGTGTGGGCGTTGTTCGCGGATGGGCCGGACCGCGCCCGGGATTTCCTATGGCGCGAGGAAGTGCCGGGCCGGTTCATGACCCTGTCGGCCCGCCCGCCCGCCGATCCACACGGGCTGTTCGACCTGTCCTTTAAACAGTTCGAACCGGCCTTATCGCCCGGCGACCGGCTGGGCTTCAGCCTGCGCGTCAATCCCGTGGTGGCCCGCCCGGTGGCCAAGGGGCAGCGCGGCAAACGCCATGATGTGGTGATGAATATACTGCATGACATTCCCGTTGGGGCACGGGCAGAGGCGAGGCCCGAGGCGATTGCGGCGGCAGGTCAGGCATGGCTGGCGCGGCAGGGGGAGGCGCACGGGTTCAAGCCGCTCGGGCAGGCGGCGTGCGATGGGTATAACCGGATCCGGGTTCCCCATGCGAAGGGACCGGCGGTGTTCGGCGTAATGGACATCAACGGGGTGCTGGAAGTTCAGGACCCCGGCGTGTTTTTGGCGAAACTGGCCGCCGGGTTCGGCCGTGCCCGGCCCTATGGCTACGGCCTTATGCTCATCCGCCGGGCGCGGTCATGAGCGAAGCCGCCCGTGAGATGCCCGGGCTACCGCCGCCGCGTCCGATCCCGATGCGGGAGCGGGCGGCGATCCTGTTCCTGGAAAAAGGTCGGCTGGATGTGCTGGACGGCGCCTTCGTCCTGGTCGATGAGCTCGGCGTCCGCATCCATATCCCGATCGGCGGCGTCGCCTGCCTGATGCTGGAGCCCGGCACCCGCGTCAGCCACGCCGCCGTCGTGCTTGCGGCGCGGGCCGGAACGCTACTGATCTGGGTCGGGGAGGCCGGGGTGCGGCTTTACGCGGCGGGCCAGCCGGGCGGCGCGCGCAGTGACCGATTATTGTATCAAGCGCGGCTCGCTCTGGACGAAGACGCGCGGCTGCGGGTCGTGCGCAAAATGTATGAGCTGCGATTCAAGGAGGAAGCGCCGTCCCGCCGGAGTGTCGATCAGTTGCGCGGGATCGAGGGCGCACGGGTCCGGGAAATCTATAAATTGCTGGCGGCGCGGCACGGCGCGACGTGGGACGGCCGTAACTATGACCCGACGAACTGGGGAACGGCGGACGTGGTGAACCGGTGCCTGTCAGCGGCGACGGCGGCGCTTTATGGGATTACCGAGGCTGCGGTCCTGGCGGCCGGGTATGCGCCGGCCATCGGGTTCCTGCACTCCGGCAAGCCCCAAAGCTTTGTTTATGACATCGCCGATATCCTGAAATTCGACACGGTGGTGCCAGAGGCGTTCCGCGTCGCGGGGGCGGTGCAGCACAACCGCCCGCTGGACGGCAAGCCTGTGCTTGATCCGGTGCGGGAGATCCGGCGGCGCTGCCGGGACGCTTTCCGGAAGGAGAATGTGCTGGCGCGTCTGATCCCCTTGATCGAAGAGGTTCTGGCGGCGGGCGGCCTGCCGGTGCCCGAGGCCGCGCCGGAGGCAATGCCCGTCGCCTTCGAAACACCGGAGGGAACAGGTGATGCTGGTCATCGTGGTTGAAAACGCACCGCCCAGACTGCGGGGGCGGCTGGCGGTCTGGCTGTTGGAGGTGCGGGCGGGCGTTTACGTCGGAAGCTACGGGCGCCGTGTCCGGGAAATGATTTGGGGCCAAGTCTGCGCCTATATCGAAGACGGCAACGCCGTCATCGCCTGGGCCGCGGTCACTGAGTCGGGATTTGAATTCGACACGTGCGGTAAGAACCGTCGCATACCGGTCGACCTGGACGGGTTCCGGTTGGTTAGCTTTGCCGCCGAGGCCGCGTTGCCGTTGGAACCTGGTCCCATGGCCCGGCCGGCTCGGCGCCGTGGCGCGGGGTGAGAACGAATGTTCTGATCGGTAAGTTCTTTGACAATCGAATATGGTAGATAGATACTGGATTTCCAGGAAGAGTGTTCCCCGCGCTCGCGGGGATGAACCGGGTATGGCGTGGGAATGGGCCGAATTTGAAAAGTGTTCCCCGCGCTCGCGGGGATGAACCGCGGTATGCGCTCAAGCCCAGTTTGAGGGTTGAGTGTTCCCCGCGCTCGCGGGGATGAACCGAGCCGGAGGTTCAGCATGTTATCCATGCTGCTGTGTTCCCCGCGCTCGCGGGGATGAACCGATCATCCCACGAACGGCCCCGCCTGACAGCCGGTGTTCCCCGCGCTCGCGGGGATGAACCGCCGGCTTTATCCAGCAACGGGACTGAGCCCAGGTGTTCCCCGCGCTCGCGGGGATGAACCGGAAATGCAGGAGCTTCAACAGCACATGCAACAGTGTTCCCCGCGCTCGCGGGGATGAACCGTAGGCAGACTGGCAACCGAACCGGTTGCTCAAGTGTTCCCCGCGCTCGCGGGGATGAACCGCCGTATAACATCAAAACGTTCCTGGATAAATAGTGTTCCCCGCGCTCGCGGGGATGAACCGTGGTGCATCAAGGAATTGCCCAGCCGACCGTGGTGTTCCCCGCGCTCGCGGGGATGAACCTCGTGTTCTGGAGGTAGATCGCCCGGAGCACGGGTGTTCCCCGCGCTCGCGGGGATGAACCGGCCGTCAGGCTGGTCGTGTCCGTGTACGGTAGGTGTTCCCCGCGCTCGCGGGGATGAACCGGCCCCAGTAATACCAGCAAGAGCCGTTACTGAGTGTTCCCCGCGCTCGCGGGGATGAACCGAACGATATCGTTATACCACCGTTCGGAATTTCGTGTTCCCCGCGCTCGCGGGGATGAACCGACAGGATGCCGAAGCCGAAGCGCGCGCCGTGCGTGTTCCCCGCGCTCGCGGGGATGAACCGACGTCGAGGACGTTATCTCGTCGGACGTGGTCGTGTTCCCCGCGCTCGCGGGGATGAACCGGAGACCTGTTATGCCCAATGACCTTCCCGAACGTGTTCCCCGCGCTCGCGGGGATGAACCGCGTGCCGCTCGGGGGACACTTCGTCGGTCATGGTGTTCCCCGCGCTCGCGGGGATGAACCGACGAAAACCCGGAAAAAGACCCGGATGACGGCGTGTTCCCCGCGCTCGCGGGGATGAACCGATGGCGTCTTCCGTCATCCACATGATTTCTTCGTGTTCCCCGCGCTCGCGGGGATGAACCGGCCATTGGCTACGCCTATTCGGAGAAGATCGAGTGTTCCCCGCGCTCGCGGGGATGAACCGCCTGGAGCTATCAATTTCCGTCAGACTTTCACGTGGTCCCCGCGCTCGCGGGGATGAACCGCTTGGACCACCCACCTACCATGCCTCGACCACGTGTTCCCCGCGCTCGCGGGGATGAACCGATCGGCTCCAGGACGCAAAAAAACACGCGAGGGTGTTCCCCGCGCTCGCGGGGATGAACCGGTGTGTGTCTTGCCTAGTTTGGCCGCTGACATGTGTTCCCCGCGCTCGCGGGGATGAACCGTCCAGTTCGGTCTTGGTGGGGGGTATTATGCCGTGTTCCCCGCGCTCGCGGGGATGAACCGTCTAGAACCGTATCCTCATATTGAAGATGCCCGTGTTCCCCGCGCTCGCGGGGATGAACCGGGATGTTCAGCGCGTCACGTTTTTGCGTAGACGTGTTCCCCGCGCTCGCGGGGATGAACCGCTGGCGCGAATTCGACGGGCGTAGGAGGGCGAGTGTTCCCCGCGCTCGCGGGGATGAACCGGGGATGGGGTTACAGATAACGTCGATACCAGCGTGTTCCCCGCGCTCGCGGGGATGAACCGCGGGCTGGAAAACACGCTGTCAGAGATCCATGGTGTTCCCCGCGCTCGCGGGGATGAACCGGCTGCGACGGAACTGCGGGTATGATGCACTTCGTGTTCCCCGCGCTCGCGGGGATGAACCGCGGAAAAATCCGCAGTTAAACCGGGAAGACAAGTGTTCCCCGCGCTCGCGGGGATGAACCGCCATTCGGCGCGGGTGAGTTTTTCGCTGTAGCGTGTTCCCCGCGCTCGCGGGGATGAACCGTTTCACGAAGTTGCATAGTGTTTTTCGCCTAAGTGTTCCCCGCGCTCGCGGGGATGAACCGCGTTGGGGTGTAATTTGTCGAATAATGCACTGGTGTTCCCCGCGCTCGCGGGGATGAACCGGCGACCGCCGCGATCACCCGCGTGCGCCAGTCGTGTTCCCCGCGCTCGCGGGGATGAACCGGCCATGCGATGCTCCAGCCTCAGGCCAAGACGGTGTTCCCCGCGCTCGCGGGGATGAACCGCTGAAACCGGACGGCGGGCGATACCGTGCCGAGTGTTCCCCGCGCTCGCGGGGATGAACCGCCAACAAGGCGCAATTAATACTTGCCGTAACAGTGTTCCCCGCGCTCGCGGGGATGAACCGGTTGTCTGGTTTATGTTCGACAAGAGGGCAGGGTGTTCCCCGCGCTCGCGGGGATGAACCGCGTGCATAAAACGCAAAGCTTTGGCTAAAAGAGTGTTCCCCGCGCTCGCGGGGATGAACCGGTCAATAATAACGCCACCGGTGACACCGGTCGGTGTTCCCCGCGCTCGCGGGGATGAACCGCGAGGGACAGGCACGCCGCCGGGCGAGTTTACGTGTTCCCCGCGCTCGCGGGGATGAACCGATGCCCAAATCCTACCGATGCGCCCGATGGGAGTGTTCCCCGCGCTCGCGGGGATGAACCGGGGTCTAGGATTGTGCCAGGAGGACATTTCCGGTGTTCCCCGCGCTCGCGGGGATGAACCGATGTGACACTGTTTTCTTTGCCATGCCCAAACGTGTTCCCCGCGCTCGCGGGGATGAACCGATACCGAGCTGCCCGCGTAACGTGTTGACCTTGTGTTCCCCGCGCTCGCGGGGATGAACCGGTGCCGGTCTGTCAAAGCGAACCACCTGGACGGTGTTCCCCGCGCTCGCGGGGATGAACCGAGGATTGGCCGTGCCGAACACGAATGACCGCCGTGTTCCCCGCGCTCGCGGGGATGAAC
>JAYVXQ010000147.1:0-18900 GCA_043785025.1 Acetobacteraceae bacterium | reverse complement strand
GCGGGCATGCGATGGCGGGCAACCTGCCCTGGCCGCGGATCGGCGAGGGATTCGCCGCCATCGTGCTGATCCTGGGTGGCGGGCGATACCTGATGGCGCCGCTGTTCCGCGCCATCGGCGGCGCCAGTTCGCCTGAGTTGTTCGTCACCACCGCGTTGCTGATCGTCGCGGGCACCGCCGCGCTGGCGGAAGAATCGGGCCTGTCGCCGTCGTTAGGCGCGTTTCTGGCGGGGGTTATGCTGTCGGATTCGGAATACCGGCACGAGTTGCAGGCGGATATCGCGCCCTTTGAAAATCTGCTTCTGGGGTTTTTCTTCATTTCGGTGGGCATGTCCGCTGACTCGCATGCCGCTTTGGCGCAGCCGGGATTGCTGGCGGCGGCGACGGCGGCGTTGGTGGCGGTAAAAATCCTCGTGGCGGCGGGGTTGGCGCGGCGCGGCGCGACGGATCGGGTGCGGTTCGGGATCGCGCTGTCGCAGGCCAGCGAGTTCAGTTTCGTGCTGTTAAGCGCGGCGGTGGCCTCGGGTGCTCTGGCGCCGGGGCTGGCGGCTTTGGCGACGCTGGTGTCGGCGGCGTCGATGCTGGTGACGCCAATCTTGTTCGCGCTGTCAGAACGATTTTTGATTCCCCGTTTGCGCGCGGTGACCGAGCCAGTGTTCGATACCATCGAACCCGGGGAGTCGCGCGTCATCATCGCGGGCTTCGGCCGGGTCGGGCAGATCATCGGACGGATTTTGAACATGCACGGGATTTCGTTCACCGCTTTGGATCGTGATCCCGGTCAGGTCGATGTCGTGCGCCGGTTCGGCGGCAAGGTGTTTTACGGGGACCCGGCGCGGCCCGACGTGCTGCGCGCGGCGGGGGCGGATGCGGCGGCGTTGCTGGTCGTGGCGCTGGATGACATGGACCGGACCTTGCGGACGGTGGAAACCGCCAAACGCAATCATCCGAATTTGCTTATACTGGCGCGGGCGCGGAACCGGCGGCACGCGCATTTATTGATGGATCGCGATGTCGACGGGCTGGTGCGCGACACGTTTCATTCCAGTTTGAAACTGGCCGAACTCAGCCTGGGTGCCATGGGCATCGCGCCCGGCGCGGCGGCGCGGGCAGTCGCGTTGTTCCGGGATCATGACGAGGAAAACCTGATCGCGGCGCATGCGATCTATCGCGATGAGGCGCAATTGATCCAAAGCACGCAGCAGGCGGCGGAGGAATTGACGGGATTGTTCGAGGCGGATCGGGAGTCAACGTAAATGGCAGGCGACCTCGCGTCCCGGTGCGACGGTGCGTAATGCTGGCGTTTCGATAGCGCATCGCGCCTCGGCGATCGGACAGCGCGGATGGAAATGGCACCCCGGAGGCGGCCGTATCGGACTGGGCACATCGCCGCCGACGCGCTGGCGGGTGCGCGTCAATGCGGGATCGGGCAGCGGGACGGCGGCCAGCAAAGCCTCGGTATAGGGATGTAACGGATTGGCGAACAACGAGACCTTGTCGGCATATTCGACGATCCGGCCGAGATACATGACGGCGACGCGGTGGCTGATATGCTCGACGACCGCGAGATTATGCGAGACGAACAAATAGGACAATTTCAGATCGCGTTGCAGATCCATCAGCAGGTTGATGACCTGCGCCTGGATCGAAACGTCCAGCGCGGACACCGGCTCATCGGCGACGATGAAGCCGGGGTCGAGGGCCAGGGCACGGGCGATGGAGACGCGCTGGCGCTGACCGCCGGAAAATTGATGCGGGTAGTTTTCCGCCTGATCCGGCCTGAGACCGACGCGGCGGAATAATTCGGCGACGCGAATGGCGCGCTCGGCCTTGTCGCCGATGCCATGGACTTTCAGCGGTTCGCCGACGATTTTGCCGACACGGATGCGCGGGTTGAGCGAGGAGAACGGGTCCTGGAAGACGATCTGCATTTGCCGCCGCAACGGGCGCATTTGGGCTTTGCTCAGGCCGATGATGGTCTGGCCGCGAATTTTAATGTCGCCCGCGGTCGGTTCGATCAGGCGGAGGACGGCGCGCGCGACCGTTGTCTTTCCGCAACCGCTTTCGCCCACCAGACCGAGGGTTTCGCCCTCGTCGATCGAGAAGGTGACGCCGTCGACGGCATGCACCTGGCCGGTGACGCGACCCAGAATGCCCTTTCGCACGGGAAAGTGTTTTTTCAGGCCGGAGACTTCGATCAAGGGCGCCATGGATTTGCCTTAGTGCATCATCCGATCAGGTGGAACACCTGACCGGATAAAGATGCGCGTCAAAACTGACATTGCCTCAGGTGCGCCAGCAGGCGGCGAAATGGTCCGGCCGCTTCGCCTCGAACGCCGGAATGTCGCGGCGGCACCGATCGTCGGCCAGGGTGCAGCGCGGGTTGAAGGCACAGCCAGGCGGCAGCGCGCTGAGCGGGGGAACGATGCCGGGGATCTCGGTCAGACGCTCCTCCACCCCCGTCAGGCCGCGCGCGCTGCCCACTTTGGGGATCGAGGACATGAGGCCGGTCATGTAGGGGTGCAGCGGATGGGCGAACAGGTCGCGGACGGGGGCTTCTTCCACTTTGCGGCCCGCATACATGACGATGACGCGGTCAGCCGTTTCCGCGACGACGCCCAGATCATGGGTGATGAGGACGACGGCGGTGCCGAACTCGCGGCGGAGGTCGCCGATCAGATCGAGAATTTGCGCCTGGATGGTGACATCCAGCGCCGTGGTCGGCTCATCGGCGATCAGGACTTTGGGACGGCAGGCCAGCGCCATGGCGATCATCGCGCGCTGACGCATGCCGCCCGACATTTGGTGCGGATATTCGCCGGCGCGGCGTTCGGGTTCGGGGATGCGGACATGGTTCAGCATCTCCACCGCGCGGTCGCGGGCCGCGCGGCGCGGCAGGCCGTCATGCAGCGAAACCATCTCGGCGATCTGCCGGCCAATGGTCAGCAGCGGATTGAGCGCGGTCATCGGCTCCTGAAAAATCATCGCGATCTTGTTGCCGCGCATCCGCCGCATCTCCGCGTCGCTGAGTTTCAGCAAATCGGTGCCGTCGAGTTTGACGCTGCCCGACGCGATCTCCCCCGGTGGCATCGGGATCAGGCGCATGAGGGACAAAGCGGTGATGGTTTTGCCGCAACCGGATTCGCCGACGATGGCCAGGGTTTCGCCCGCGTTGACCGAAAATGATACGTCTTGCACAGCGCGCACGAGGCCGGTGCGCAAGCGGAATTGCGTGCTGAGGCCTGAGACTTCCAGAACCGGGGCCATCAGTCGCGCTGCCGGGGGTCGAGCGCGTCGCGCATCGCATCGCCCAAAAGATTGGTGCCGAAGACCACCAGACTGATCGCCAGGCCGGGGAAGATCACCAGCCAGGGTGCCGTGCGCACATACTCGGCGGCGGATTCCGACAGCATGCGGCCCCAGGACGGCCAGGGTTCCGGCACGCCGAGGCCGAGGAACGACAGCGACGCCTCGGTCAGAATGGTCGAGCCGAGTTGAGCGGTCGCCAGCACGATCAGCGGGGCCAGGGTGTTGGGCAGAACGTGGACGATGGCGATGCGCCATTCGCTCATGCCCGTGGCCTTGGCGGCCTCCACGAACGGCATTTCGCGAAGGGACAACACGTTGGAGCGGATCACGCGGGCGACGTTGGGGATCAGCGGGATGGCGATGGCGACGATGGTGTTGATCAGCGAGGGGCCGAGGGAGGCGGTGATCACAAGGGCCATGACCAGCAGCGGGAGGGATTGCATCACCTCGGCGACCCGTTGCACCAGCAGATCGAACCAGCCGCCGAGATAGCCTGAGGCGAGGCCCAACGCGGCGCCGAACCCGGAGCCGAAGAAGGTCGCGCCGAGGGAAACCGCGAGCGAGATGCGGGCACCGTGGATCATGCGGCTGAAGACGTCGCGGCCCATCATGTCGGCGCCCATCAAATGGGTGCTGTTGGGCGCGGCCAGGGATGCGCGCGGGTTGGTCGTGAAGGGGTCGAGCGGGGCGACCGAGCCCGCGAACACGGCGGCGAACACGAACACCACCATGATAACCGCGCCCGCCACGCCCAGGGGATAGCGGGCGGCGAGGTATTTGGTTTCGGACCAGATCATGTGCCGTACCGGATGCGGGGGTCCACCAGCATGTAAGCGAGATCGACCAGAAGATTGACCGTAACGACCACCAAAGCGATGAACATCACGAGGTTTTGCACCATCGGATAATCGCGCCAGCGGATCGCCTCGACCAGGAAGCGGGCGACGCCGGGGATGTTGAACACCGTTTCGGTGACGATCAGACCGCCCATCAGGAAGGCGGTTTCGACTCCGATGGTCGTGATCACCGGCAGCATGGCGTTGCGCAAAGCGTGGCCGAAGGTGACCGAAAACTCTGACAAACCTTTAGATCGGGCGGTGCGGACGAAGTCCTGGCGCAAAACCTCCAGCATCGAGGATCGGGTGAGGCGCATGATCAGCGCGGAGCTGCGGAAACCGACGGCGGCGGCGGGGATGATGAGCATTTGCAGCCAGGCCCATGTGGTGGCCGGGGCGCGGTCGTAGATCGGAATGGTGCCGAAATAATGCACGCAGGCGGTCAGGATCACGAGGCCCAACCAGAAGGACGGCATCGACAGGCCGCTGAGGCTGATGATGCGAAGACCATAATCGAGCCAGGTGTTTTGCCGCACCGCGCTGATGACGCCCAAAGGGACGCCGGTGGCGACGGCGAAAAACAGAGCGAGACCGGCGAGGCGGGCGGTGATCGGGATGCGCGGCAGGATCTCATCGATCACGGGCTTTTCCGAGACGTAGGAAAAGCCCAGATCACCCCTGAACAATCCGCCGATCCATTGCGCGTATTGCAGCGGCAGGGATTTATCCAGGCCGAGATCGACGATGATTTTCTGCTTTTCAGCGGGGTCGATAAGGCCCGCCGAGTCGAACAGGATATCGGCGATATTGCCAGGCACGATGCGCAGCAGCAAAAAAATCGCGACGGAGACGCCGAACAGGGTCACGACCATCAGCAACAGGCGGCGGATGATATAGGACAGCATAACGGTTCAGCGATCCAGCCAGACGTCTTCGAAACGCCAGTGGTTATAGATGCTGTTGACCGCCAGTTTGAGGCCTTTCACATGCGGCCACCAGCAGGTGCCGCCGACCTGTTGGAACACCACGGGCCGCGCGCCGTCTTCTTGCAAGGTGCGATCGATCTCCCACACCAGTTTCCGCCGCGCGTCCTGATCCGTCATGGTCGATTGCTGGCGGAAGAGTTTTTCCAGATCGGCGTTGCAATAGGATGTGTAATTCCGCTCCGACCCGCAGAGGTAATTTTCGAAAAACTGCACGTCGGGATCGTCGATGCCGGTGCCCTGCACGTTCATACCGACGGTATAATCCTTGCGCAGCAGGCGCGCGTACCAGACGGCGGAGTCGAGCGGTTCCAGCTCGGCCTGGATGTAAACCGTTTTCAGGTGGTCGATCAGGATGACGGCGGCGTCGCGATAATCGGCGATGTTCCGGGTCGAGACTTTCAGCGGCAGCATTTTATCGGGGCCATAGCCGAGACCGCGCATGATGACGCGTCCGGCTTCACGGCTTTTCTCGACATCGGCGCCATAGCCGGGGACGCTGGCGGTGAACTCGGCGGACCAGCCCCAGATGCCCTCGGGCGGGGCCAGCATCGCGCCGCCGATATGATAGACGCCGCGGCTGAGGATGTCGGAAAATGCCTGGCGGTCGATCGACAGCCCGACGGCGCGGCGGATCTCGGCGTTGTCGAAGGGCGGTTTTTCGCGGTTCAGCAGCAAATTGCCCTGCGTGTTCGACGGCTGCAGCAAACATTGCATCGCCGGCACCTGGGCTTTGATGTCTTTCACCAGTTCGGGCGTAACCTCGCTGGTCAGGGTCATGTCCATCTTGCCGGCCTGTAGGGCCAACATCGCGGTCGCGCGATTGGGAATGATGGTGTATTCGATCGCGTCGAGATGCGGCTTGCCCGGTTTCCAATAGGTGGGATTGCGTTCCAAACGAATCGATTCGTTTTGCTTGTATTCAATGAATTTGAAGGGACCGGTGCCGATCGGTTTGGTGCGCATTTGCCCGGCGGGAACGTGGCACGGATAGACCGGGGAGAATCCGCCCGCGAGCATCACCAGTAAGGAGGGCTGTGGCGCGTTCAGATGGAACGCGACGCGAAACGGGCCGTCCACGTTAATCTCCCGCACGTTGAACCACCAGGTCTTGCGCGGGTTTTTCCGCATCTTGCCGTCGGTTTTTCCGGTCAGCATATCCCAGGTGCATTTCACGTCGGCGGAGGTGAAGGGCTTGCCGTCATGCCAGGTCACGCCGTCGCGCAGTTGGAATGTCAGGGTTTTGCCGTCATCGGTATACGACCACGCAGTCGCGAGATCGGGAACGATCCGATCCAGGCGGTTCTGCTTGCTGTCGGGGTCGAATACCACGAGGTTGTTGAACACGGACATGAACGGCATGTCGGTGGAAATCGTCGCTTCCTCGAGGATCGAGGCACTCGGCGGATTGTCGCGATGCGTGACGCGCAGCGTGCCGCCCTGCTTTTGAGCGTGCGCGATGTTGATCGTCAAAACAGACATCATCACAAGCCATATGGCGAGACGCGACATTCAGCCTCCTGGATCTGATCTTATGGCCGTCACATTGCCCATGTCTGGGCTGTATTGGCAATCAAGCGGTTCGTTGCGCCGCGATCACGCGCGGGACGGTCTCGCGCGTGATCGCGGCCATGTCGGGGGCGGTGTCCAGGCGATCCAGCAGCCCATACAGGCGGTCCGCCTGCCGCGGGTTCAGGGCCCGCCGCGCGCAATCGATGAATTTTCCGCGCAGCAGATCGGCGGGAAGCGGCATGGTGGGACCGCGGCCAAGGGGACGGGCGACCGAGCGGGTCAGGACCCGGCCATCGGTGAGGGTGACGGAGATATCGGCGCCGAAATGCTCGGATGGATCCATGGTTCGCATGGGCCAGGCGGTGGATGTGACGCGACCCAGGACCGCGCGCACGTCTGGCTGGTCGTATTGTCCGTCCTCGAAATGTTCAATCAACACCGCACCGCTGACCAGCGCGCGGGCGAGGCAGTATTGCACGCTGAATTTCGCTTCCAGCGCGCCGCGCGGGTTAGGCCGGTTGGTGTGCGCGAGGCGGCGGGCGTGGGTTTGAGATTGGATGCGGGTCACCGTGCCGGGTGTGAGGTGGTGCTCGCGGACCAGCATCAGCATGGCGTCGATGGCGGGGTGGGTGCTGCCGCAGCAGGGGTATTGTTTAATCGCGAGGCCGGGATCGGTGATATCCCAGGGATCGCCCCATGGTTGGATGATCGGTTCCATGATGAAATTTCCAGCGCCGTTGAAGACGTGGAGAAAGCCTTGGGGATGTTCGATCGCGGCGGGGTCGGCGGTGAAATCCTCGCGGGCGAGCAAGGCCGCGTAGAGGCCGTTACGGGCGGCGTGGCCAACATGCAGTGGTTTCGTCATCGTGCCAAAATTGGCTTTCAGGCCGGAGGCGAACGTTGCCGCCAAAGCGAGGGCGCGCGCGGTTTGTTCGATGGACAGATTGAGGAGTTTCGCCGATCCGGCGGCCGCGCCGAAGACGCCCAAAGTGGCTGTGGGATGCCAGCCTTTTTCGTAATGATGGAAATTAACGCCGCGGGCGATGCGGGTTTCGGTTTCCCATCCCACGACGTAGGCGGCGATGAAATCCGGACCGCTGACGGGCTGTGTGTCCGCCACCGCGAACAGAGCGGGCAAGATGGGGGCCGAGGGGTGACCGCCCAGAGTGTCGCTGCAATCGTCGTAATCCAAAGCATGGGCCGCGGTGCCGTTGATCGCCGCCGCGTCCAGTGGACCGGTTCGCGTCTCGGTGCCGAGAACGACGCAGGGTCCGGAAGATCCGCCGATCGTGGCCACGCGCGTGGCGATGCGCGCGCAGGGTTCGGCGGCACCCGCGAGGATGCAGCCGGCCGTGTCCAAAATGCCGAGTTTCGCCCAATGGCGCGCGGTGTCCGGCAGCGTGCCATACGTCACGGCGGCGATGCGCGTGGCCAGTGTTTCAGCGATGGTCATGATCCGCCCTCCCTGGCATTCTCTATTACCCGAAGCGGGCACGCGATAGAAGCCGATGGAACGGGCGAGGCGGCACCATGACGTTGGATCGGCGCTCATCGCGGACCGCCGGAGCATGGACCGGTGATGGTGCCGATCTTTTGCTAAATGGCGAGATTTTCGTCGTGCGCGACCGACATAATCGGGCGCGGGTCATGCGATTAAACCAGACGTCAGGGCCGGCGGCCTGGACTTCGCGCGCGCATCGTTCGGTCAGTCGACGGCGGATCATCGCGCCGATGTTGCGGTCCGTGCCGCGAAGTGGCTATTTTCAGAAGCTCATTGCCTGTTTTCAGGAAATCGCGACCGCCGTGTTGTTTCTTATGGCGTCGACGCGGGTGCTGTCGATCTCGATCTGAGGTGTGGCGCGCGCTTTGCCGACCGTCAGGATCGCCTGGATGTTTGGTGACGCGGGCGCCGTCGCGGGTTTAAAAAATAAGGGAGGTTTCGGTATGAGGCGCAGGATGGTTTTGCAAGGTGGCGCGGCGGCAGTGACGACACGGTTCGCGATCGCGCAGCCGGCCAATCAGCGGATCTTGAAATTCGTACCTCAGGCCAGTCTCACGCTGCTGGATCCGGTATTTACCACGGCGCAACCGACGGTCAATCACGGATGGGCGATCTATGATCTGCTGTTCGGGATCGACGCGAAATTGGAAGCGAAGCCGCAGATGGCGGAGGGGTTTGCTTTATCGGATGACGGGCGGACATATTTGATCCGGCTGCGTGACGGCCTGAGATTTCATAACGGCGAGCCGGTGCGGGCACAGGATTGCGCGCCCAGTTTGGCGCGGTGGGCTCGACGGGAGACGATTGGGCAGACGGTGTGGCAATATGTCGAGAGTTGTGCCGCACAGGACGATCGGACGTTGAAGATCGTGCTCACGCAGCCGATCCCTTTATTTATCGAGGCGATCGCGCGGGGTGGGGCGTCCGTCGCGTTCATGATGCCGGAGCATGTGGCGAAGACTGATCCGTTCAGGCAGATCAATGATACGACGGGGTCCGGCCCGTATAAATTCATTCCGGGTGAGTTTGTCGCGGGTGCGCATGCGGCGTACGCTCGCAATGAGGCCTATATGCCGCGGCAGGAGGCGGCGGAGTGGATGATCGGTGGGAAAATCGCACATTTCGATCGGATCGAATGGCGGGTCATTCCGGATTCGGCGACCGCCGCCGCCGCGCTGCAATCGGGGGAGGTTGATTGGTATGAACAGGCGCAGGCGGATTTGGTCCCGATGCTGCGGGCGAATCCGGCAATCCGTATCGGATCGCATAATCCCACCGGATATAATGGCGCGATGCGGTTCAATCATCTGCATCCGCCGTTCGATAACGTGAAGGTACGGCGCGCGGTGATGATGGCGGCGAACCAGACGGATTACATGAGTGCCGTCACGGGCGGCGAAACAGCGGACTATCAGACCTGCAAATCGGTGTTTCCCTGCGGCAGCCGGTATGGGCAGGACATAGGGGTTGAGGCGATGCAGGGAGACATCGCCAAAGCGCGGAGGATGTTGGCGGAGTCTGGGTATAACGGCGAGAAGGCGGTGCTGATTAATCCGACCGACCTTACCTCAGTCGGGCCGTTGGGCGATGTAACCTATGACATCATGCGCAAGATCGGGATCAACGTCGAAATGGTCGCGACGGATTGGGGCACCGTTGTGCAGCGGCGCGTGTCGCGGGAGCCGGTGGAGAAGGGTGGTTGGTCGGTGCTGCACACCTGGGGACCGTCGACGATTCGGTATACGCCAGTTGAACACAGCCAGATCAGGGGGTTGGGCGCGACGGGCTGGTTCGGCTGGTACAAGGACGACACGATGGAGGCGCTGACACGTAATTTCATCGAGGCGCTGGATCCGGCGGCGCGTGACGCGACGGCGATGGAGATTCAGAAACGCGCGTTCGAGATGGTACCCTATGTCCCACTGGGGACGTTTCAAATTCATTCCGCCTATCGCGCGAATTTGACGGGCGTGATCGAGGCCACTGGCCCGTATTTCTGGAATGTCCGGCGGGTCTGATGGATGGGGATCGTTGGTCAGGGGCTGGCCATGGCACACATGCCCAGACCGAGGCGCTGTTGTTCCCGGATCGGGTTCTGGTGACACGATTATTCGTCGGGAAGGCGTGACCTGTGATGGCACGGGGGACTGGACAGGCGATGGTCCGGCCAGATGCGATCGTGCGGGAGTTTGAGCTGGCCTCGATTTCCGATGGGAATGCGTTCAAGGGCTTGGCAGCGCGATTTTTGTTTATGAGCGATTGTTATTAGTACGTTATCATAATGAACAACGGTCGTGTCCGGGTGGTATCAGACCAGGAATTTGCCGAGGGTACCCGGGTGGTGCTCTTATTCCTTTCGTCTGATTGTATTTTCCGCCGGGAGACTGACGAATGACCATCGCTCGCGAGATAGCGGACCGGATACACGCCTTGTCCGCGGGGGATTTATCGCCGCTGGCGCTGGAATGGACGCGGCATGCGTTCATCGACACGGTCGGCTGCGCGCTGGCGGGCATGGCGGATGATGGGCCTCGTATCCTTCTGGGAGTTCCCGGAGTCGCGGCGGCGGCGGAGGGCCCCGCGACGTTGTGGGGTTTAGGGCGCCAAACCAGTGTGCTCGACGCGGCGCTGGTCAATGGCACGGCGTCGCATGCGTTGGACTATGACGACGTCTCTGGGGTCATGGGCGGACATCCGTCGGCGATGTTGGTGCCGGCTTTGATCGCGTTGGGGGAAAGCACCGGGGCCTCGGGGCGAGATGTCGCGCTGGCTTATGTCGTGGGATATGAAACCGAATGCCGGATCGCGCGCGGCGTGCATTTTCATCATTACGACAAAGGCTGGCATCCCACGGCGACTTTGGGGATTTTTGGCACGGTGGCGGCTGCGGCGCGGCTGCTGGCGTTGACGGTGGAACAGACGGCGGTCGCTTTGGCTCTGGCGGCGTCGTTCGCGTCGGGGTTGAAGGCCAATTTTGGCACGATGACGAAACCGTTGCATGTCGGACATGCATCGCGGGACGGGTTGTTCGCGGTGTTCATGGCGCGCGGCGGGTTCACCGCCAATCCGGGTGCGTTCGAACACAAGCAAGGGTTTCTGGAGGTGTTCAACGGCGCGGGGACCTATGACGCGGCGAAGATGTTGGGCACCTGGTATGATCCGCCAGAATGCGAGGGGCCGGGGGAGCCGGGGTTGAAGCCTTATCCGTGCTGCGGCAGCACGCATGCCGTTGTGAACCGGGCGATCCAGCTCGCGAAACAATACGATCTACGGCCGGATGATATCGAAACGATCGAGGCGATGCCTCATGGACGGCGGCTGACGCACACCAATAATCCCGATCCGCGCTCCCCGCTCGCGGCGAAGTTCAGTGTGCAGTATTGCGTCGCTCGGGCGTTGATGGATCGCGCGATCACACTCGATCATTTCGCCGTCGGCGCGGAGTTCGACCCGGTCGCGCGGGCTTTGATGGCGCGGGTGCGGGCGCGGGCGCACCCCGACATGCCCGACAATGGACCGCACCAATGGGGCGGGGAGGTCGTCGTCACGACGAAGGATGGGCGGCGGCTCGCGTCGCGCGTCGATGATTATGAACGGTGTGGACCTGGCGGGCGGATGATGTCGGAGGAGGAATTATGGACCAAGTTCTCGGATTGCGCGAAGCTGGTGTTGCCGGATGAAACGATCGCGCCATTATTCGAGAAATTGTCCAATTTGGCGGGTATCGGATCCGTAACCGAACTGACAGAGCTGATGCGATACTCGCGGGATTCTGTTCGAGGAAGCCGTTTGTCATGAGTGACCTGTTATCTCCCGCGGGAAGATTTGAGCGTTTGGGTCTGGATCTGCCCCCACCCGCCGAGCCGACGGTGAATTACGTGCCGTGGCGTCTGGGCGGAAACATGCTGTTCCTGTCGGGTGTTGGGCCCAGACGCATGAATGGCATCACGACGGTGGGCAAGGTTGGGCAGGCGTTGACCATCGCCGAGGGCTATGACGCGGCGAAGTTATGCGGGCTGAATTTGCTGTCGCATATGCGGGCGGCGATGGGAACGCTGGACCGTATCGATACAATTTTGAAAGTATTTGGCATGGTGAACGCCGCGCCAAATTTCATGGAACACTCCAAGGTGGTGGACGGCTGTGTCGATCTGTTCGTCGATGTGTTCGGGGAACGTGGGCGCCCGGCGCGATCCGGGGTCGGGATGGGGAGTCTGCCAGGCAATATCTCGATCGAGATCGAGGCGATCGTGCTGGTGCGGTAGGGCGCCGGCGTTAACCTTCCATTAAGGTTTCGCTGCTAGAAGAGTCCGGAAGGCGTCAATCCGGCGCGTTTATCGGGCTGAACACTGTCATGATCGATGCACTGTCCATACCTGCGATTCGTTCGCCGGCCATCGGTGGCGGCGACGCGGCCGCGCCCGTGAAGCCGGCCTCGGCGGCGGAGGCGGCACCCAAACCGGCGCCGCTATATGCCAATCCCAATATAAAGTTCGATCCGACGGTTGGGCTGGTGGTGATCGAGTTCCGCGATGACGCGGGGAAAATCCAGGATTCCATTCCAAATCCGCGGCAATTGAATGCCTACCGGACGCACCAAACCGCCTTGCCTGGGCAGGAACGGGCGCCTGACGCCTGACACCAACGCGAGGAAATGATGACTCTCCCACCATTTCCTCGCGTTGGTATGGCGCGCCGGGTTGGCGGGTGGCGGCGCGCGAAACAAAAAGGTGATACCCGCGCCGATTGAGCCATCTAAAGATGGGTCAATCGTAAAGCGCGCTGGTATCAGATGGCGATGCCGCCTACTCAGTATTGCTGTTGATCTTGTGGGTTTTTTTAATCAACTTCACGTAATCGACCGATGCCTTTTTCAGGAGCGCGAACGACTTCGATGCGTTTTTCTCCGTGATTTTCATGGGCTTCATCGGCTTCATCGGTTTCAGGGCGGCTTTTTTAATCTCGGCTTGTTGCGCGTTAAACGCGAGCGTGAACTGTTTGGCCGCCTGTTTCTGCAGCTTCAGAACCTTGGCGTCGATCTCGACATTGCCCTTCCCCGAGCCGGATGAAAGTTTACCCATCAGCACGATGAACTTCAAAAGCGCGGGCACTGCTTCAATCCCGCCGCGCAAACCGCCACCGGCCAATTTGAATCTCAGCCCGGATTCCACGAGTTTCGCACTGGCCTGAAATTCTTTTGTATCGCGCATGTCTTCTTTCTTGTCGTCTTTCTTGCCCGCCGAGCCCGACATGAAAACTCCAGTCCAATGAGGGTTTGCCCGTATGAGAACAGCATCCGCTGTGGGAGGCCATCGCCACATTCCGGAAAAGCGCAGCCTAGAGCATCATTCGATCAGGTGGAACCACGTGGCCAGATAAAGATGCGCGCCGAAACAAGTCATCAGAGCGGGTTTCGTGAGCCAACGCGATCGAAAACCGCTCCAGGTCGTGGCGCACCCGGCGGCCACCGCGATGATCAGGACTGATGGACGATGTCTTCGGCGGCCGCCCGGGTCGCGGCCAGGGTTCGTTCACCGCCAGGGTTCGTTCACCGCCAGAGTCCTTTCAGCGCCAGAGTCCTTTCAGCGCCCGGGTCCTTTCAGCGGGTGTTGAGGCCCCTCCCCCCGGTCTCGCCAGAACGCCGCCATTGGCGTATTTCCGCCAGCCAGAACTTGTTCGCCAGGAGGTTTCATGACCAACGCCGGTCCGCTCGCCCGTTTCAAAGTCATCGATCTCAGCCGCGTGCGGGCCGGTCCCACGGCGGTGCGCCAGCTCGCGGATTGGGGCGCGGACGTCATTAAAATCGAGGCGCCCGAGGGCGATTCCGGTTTGGGCGGCGAACGCCATGGGCCGGATTTTCAGAACCTGCATCGCAACAAACGCAGCCTGACTCTGAACCTGAAGGCGCCCGAGGGGCTGGCGGTGTTGAAGCGGCTGGTGGAGCACGCCGATGTCGTCGTCGAGAATTACCGCCCCGATGTGAAATTCCGCCTGGGTGTCGATTATGAATCGTTGAAGAAAATCAACAAACGCGTGGTCTATGCCAGTATCTCGGGGTTCGGTCAGGACGGGCCGTATCGCGACCGGCCCGGCTTCGATCAGATCGCGCAAGGCATGGGCGGGCTGATGTCGATCACCGGCGTGCCGGGACAGGGGCCGATGCGCGTCGGCATTCCCGTCGCCGACCTGACGGCGGGCGTATTCGCCGCGATGGGCATCCTGATCGCGCTGCTGGAGCGGGAGCAATCCGGCGAGGGCCAATGGGTCCAAAGCTCCCTGTTGGGCGCGCAAATCTCGATGCTCGATTTCCAGGCGGCGCGCTGGACGATCGCCAGGGAAGTGCCGGGCCAGGCTGGCAATAATCATCCGACCAGCATCCCGACCGGGGTGTTCGCCACCGCCGATGGACATATCAATATCGCCGCCGCCGGCAACGACATTTACCTCCGGTGCTGCAAAGCGTTGGGCGCGCCGCATCTGGCGGCCGATCCGCGCTTCGCCACCGGCCGCTCACGGCTCGAAAATCGTGACCTTTTGAACGCCGAGATCGAGGCCATCACCCGCGGCAAAACCTCGGCCGAATGGATCGAGACGTTGAACGCGGAAGGCGTGCCGGGCGGGCCGATTTATCAGATGAACGAGGTGTTCGACGATCCGCAGGTGAAACATCTCGGCATGACCCGGATCATCGCCCATAAAGTCCTTGGCGATGTGGAGGTCGTGGGCCAGCCGATCGAACTCAGCCGCACGCCGTGGTCGGTGCGTCTGCCGACACCGGAACCCGGTGAACACACCGACGCGGTGCTTGGCGAACTCGGCTATGGCGCGGCCGAGATCGCGGCGTTGCGGGATAAGAAAGTCGTCTGAATGGCACTGGATGGCGCCTTGCGTGTGTTGCCGATCGTGGGTGATCCCGTGGCGCAGGTGCGCTCACCCGCTGTGTGGAACGCGTTGTTTCCGCGCAATGGGATCCACGCGATGTGCGTGCCGTTTCATGTGAAACCGGATGACCTCACGGGGTTCATCCGCGGTTTGCGGGCCGCGGTCAACGTACTGGGCTTGATCGTGACGATACCGCACAAGGCGGCGGCGGCGGTGGCGGCGGGCACATTGACCGAACGGGCGCGCAAGGTCGGCACCGCCAATCTGCTGCGCCCGATCGCCGGGGGCCGATGGGAAGGCGATATCCTGGACGGCGAGGGGTTCGTGCGCGCGCTGGCGGCGGACGGGAGATCGCCGAACGGGCTCCGCGCTTTGGTGGCCGGCGCGGGCGGCGTGGGCAGCGCGATCGCCTTCGCTCTGGCTGAGGCCGGGGCGGCGCGGGTCGATATCGCGGATATCGACGCGGCGCGGGCGACGGCTTTGACACAGCGGCTGGCGCTGCTGGCGCGCGTGCCGGCCTCGGTCGTGGCGGCGAAGGGTGCCGGGTATGATTTGATCGTCAACGCCTCGCCGTTGGGGATGCGGGCGGATGATCCGATGCCGATCGATCTGAGCGGGCTGACCGGGCGGGAAATCGTGGGGGATGTGGTGATCTCGGCGGTGGATACACCGGTGCTGGCGGCGGCGAAGGCTCTGGGGTGCCACACCCAGCCGGGGTCGGCGATGACCGACCATCAGATCGCGGGGATGGCGGCGTTTATGGGGCTGACGACCGGGGATTGGAGCCCAGAGGCGGTCCGGGCGGCGATCCGGGCGGCGACGGGCGGATGATCCGGATCGACGACCGTCTGAGCCTGGATGAGCGGGAGATCGAGGAGAGCTTCATCCGCGCCTCGGGGCCCGGCGGGCAGAACGTGAACAAGGTGTCGACGGCGGTGCAGTTGCGGTTCGATGTGCGGCATTCTCCGTCGTTGCCGGGGGCGGTGCGGGCGCGGCTGGAGGCGTTGTGCGGGCGGCGGCTGACGCTGGACGGGGTTCTGATCATCACGGCGCAGGAACATCGCAGCCAGGATCGGAACCGGGCGGCGGCGCGGGCGGCTTTGGTGACACTGGTGCGCCGCGCGGCGGTGCCTCCGGTGCCACGGCGGGCGACGCGGCCGACGAAGGCGTCGAAGCTGCGGCGGTTGGATGCGAAGTCGCATCGGTCGGAGGTGAAGAAGGGGCGTGGAGCTAGGCCGGAGGGGGAGTGACGGTGATCAAACCTCGGGGGCGACATTCGTATCGATTTATAATCGCGAGACAAACGGCCATCAAACGATCGACAGGATAGAGCCATCGATCTCGTTTATCGATCTACGCCACGATATAGGGGTCAGGCGGCGAGTCGAACGGCGGCGGGCATCTCACGGTTTCGAGATGGTGAACGGCGGCCGCGGATATGATACAAACGGCGATCGCCAGAGCGGTTTCAGATCGCGCTGGCACACGGAACCCGCTCTAAGTATTTGTTTTGGCGAGCATCTTTACCCGATCAGGTGTGGCCACCTGATCGGACGATGCTCTAATGCATTGAGGTAGGTACTATGGTCCAGCGCCAGTTAGGAATTGACTGATGAACTTTATCGACCTTAGCAAGATGCTCCCCCTCTATGGACACTGGACCCATCCGGAGGCGGGGCAGACAGCGCGGTTCCAAACCCCCGATAAACCCACCAACAGGCTCGTGCCCGTTCCCGAACCCACCAATGGCCTCGCATTGCTTTCGAAGACCATGGAGGATGGCGTATTGGAATGCGCCGTCCAAATCTCAACCGTTCGCCCCGATACCGGGGCATTTCTCATATTCCGGGCCAATGGACAGAATACCTGGTATGCCGCGGGTCTTGGCGGATGGGATGGCGCTTACACGCTGGTGGAGGGCCATAACCTCACGATCGTGAAATTGGAATCAGCGGGAAATCTTTCGAATTTGATTTCCGGCCGAACCTATCAATTGAGATTGGCGCTTGAAGGACAGCGGATCACATTCTCCGTGGACGGCGTCACGGTCATCGACTATCAACGCTTACCGCCGACTGTCGGAGCGGGGCTTGGTTTGTTCGCGCTTCGAGGAACAAAAGAGATTATTTTCGGCCCGATGCACATCGTGGATCGCAGGCCAAACGCGTTCATAGCGATGCAATTCTCTGAACTGTACAACGATGTTTATCGTGATGCGATCCGACCCCTGGTTGAGGAAATCGGCTACGAACCGCGCCGCGTCGATGAAATCAGCGGACCTGGCATCATTCTGAATGATATTTGGAAAAATATCACCGAGGCATCTGTTGTGATCGCCGAGGTATCAGAGGCTATTCCCAACGTCTATTATGAAATAGGCGTTGCGCATGCGTTAAGAAAGCCAACCGTTTTACTCGCTCAACGTGGAACCGTGCTGCCGTTCGATCTTGGTCCACATCGCTGCATATTTTACGACAACTCCATTCCCGGACGGGCTCGTTTGCTCGATGCCGTCAGAAACAGTCTGATTTCACTGCTCAATCTGCCGTTACGGGAACCGGAGCCCCGTCGAGACCATGATGAACGTCATCGACGCCTGACGACGGCTTCATGACGACGTATTGAACACCGCCGACTGAACCAAGCCGCGGGTAACCGCCCACCGTAGACCGTAAAAATCCATTGCCTCGTGAACGGAGTCTCCCGCATGGCCGCCCCCCTGATCATCGCCCGATCCGGAGACACCGACCTCGCCTTACTGCCCGCTCTGGCCAACCGTCACGGCTGCATCACCGGCGCGACCGGCACCGGCAAAACCGTGACGTTGCAGGTGCTGGCTGAGAATTTCTCCCGCATCGGCGTCCCCGTGTTCATGGCCGACGTCAAAGGCGATCTGACCGGCGTGTCGAAACCGGGCGCGCTGTCCGATCGCATGAAAGCCCGCCTCGCCGCGTTAAAATTGGCGGAGCCCGCCTGGCGCGGCTGTCCCGTCACGCTGTGGGATGTGTGGGGCGAGCAAGGGCATCCGATCCGCGCGACCGTGTCTGATTTGGGGCCGCTGCTGATGGCGCGGTTGCTCAATCTGAACGACACGCAGGAAGGCGTCCTGGCGCTGACGTTCAAGGTCGCCGACGATAACGGATTGCTGCTGCTGGACATCAAGGACCTGCGCGCGCTGCTGCAATTCACCGCCGACAACGCGGCCTCGTTCCGCACGCAATATGGTAACGTTTCCGCCGCCTCGATCGGCGCGATCCAGCGCGGGCTGCTGCAAATCGAAACCCAGGGCGGGGAGAAATTCTTCGGCGAGCCGATGTTGAACATCGAGGACCTGATCCAAACCGTCGACGGTCAGGGCGTCATCAACATTCTGGCCGCCGACAAATTGATGAACAGCCCGCGGGTTTACGGCAGTTTCCTGCTGTGGCTGTTGTCGGATCTGTATGAGAAATTGCCCGAGGTCGGCGATCTGGAAAAGCCGAAACTGGTGTTCTTTTTCGACGAGGCGCATCTGCTGTTCGACGAGGCGCCGCCCGCGCTGTTGCAGAAGATCGAGCAGGTGGTGCGGCTGGTTCGCTCCAAGGGCGTTGGGGTGTATTTCGTCACTCAAAATCCGCTGGATATTCCCGACAAAGTGCTGGCGCAGTTGGGCAACCGGGTGCAGCACGCGTTGCGCGCCTTCACGCCCAGGGATCAGAAGGCGGTGAAGGCGGTGGCGGAGACGATGCGGGCGAATCCGGCGTTGGACACGGAAAAGGCCATCATGGAACTGGCGGTGGGGGAGGCTTTGATCTCCTTCCTCGATGAAAAAGGCACGCCCGGAATTACGCGGCGGGCGTTCGTGGTGCCGCCGGCGTCGCGCATTGGACCCATTACG
>JAYVXQ010000146.1:0-6370 GCA_043785025.1 Acetobacteraceae bacterium | reverse complement strand
GCGCGGCCCGTCGCGCGGGGAACGCGTCGGGCATCCGATCGCGGTCAACCCGACGCGATCGCGTATTGGGCGGGTTGGCAAGGTGCAGGTGCATGTCGGCCTCAGAGTTCGCCGGTCGCGCCATGACGCCCGGACCAGACCTTGATCGCGTCAGGTTGACGCGATCAAGGTCCGCGTTTGTTAAGTTTCAGAGCGCGATCGACTGAACCTGGTTCAACTTCAGACGATCGCGCTCGAAGCGGAGTACTCTTGTCCGCCACGCCGCCTTGCATAAGCGTTACCGAGGGGATCACGCAATCGTCGATCGCGCCGTATTGAAAGCATCGGACGAGCCAGATCACCCGCCGGGCAGCGCGTGGATTTCGGCGAAAAACATATCCCGCCACGATTTCGGCGCCACCTTGGTCCGCCCAACACGGTGCATGAAATCAGCCCACAGCGCGGCCGACAACGGCGTCGCGTCATAAGACACGCCCGTTCCCGTCAAAATGCCGATCACCTGTTCGGGATCGATGCGCGTTTTGGTGTCGGCGATGAAAAACCCCGCCGCCGCCTGTTTGTTCGCCATGATGAAATCGGACGCCTCGCGGATCGCGTTCACCAGTGCCTGGTAAACCTTTGGGTTCTCATCATGGAAATTTTTCGTGGCCCATGCGTAGCTGGAGGTCGAGGACCCCACCAGATCGCGTGAGTCGAGCACGACATGCACCGCGGGATCGCGCAACTGCATGTCCTGAAACGGCGGCACCGTGAACGCCGCGTTGAACCCGCCGCCACCCGACAGCAATCCCGTCGTCGCATCGGCCGGCGCCATCGACACCGTCAGCGCGTCGAGCCGGTCGTACTGCGCATCGCCCCATTCCTTCGCCGCCGCCATCTGCAGCAACACCGCCTGCGCCGAGGATTTCACCGACGGCATCGCGATCTTATCCGCCGCCGTGAAATCCCGAATGGTTTTCACCGCCGGATTGCGCGAGTTCAACAGAAACGGCAGCCGGGACAGGCCGGATACACCGCGCACCTCGCGCGTCGTGCCGAAGGTTTTAGCCCAGATCGTAATCAATCCGGGCGGCCCGCCCGACACGATATCGACCGCCCCCGACAGCAGCGCGTCATTCATCGCGTCCGGCCCGTTGAACGTCGCGAACGTGACTTTCAGATTTGGCACACCCAACGCCGCGGCATGTTTCTCCACCAGATTTTGATGCTTCATCACATTGAATTGCAAAAACGCGATGCTGGTTTGTTGCGCGATGCGAAGTTCGGACACCTCGGCGCGCGCGGACCCGATCAGGAACAGGGTCAGGAGAAGAAAATATTTCATCGGCCGCTCAGGAAACGCAGCAGCAGCACGTTGACCTCCTCCGGTTTTTCCTGTTGCACCCAATGGCCCGCGCCCTCGATCTGATGCAGTCCCCGTAAATCCGAGCAACCCTCGCCGCGCATGCGCTCGATCGCGCCGGGCGTCTGGTAATTGCCCCAGTCTTGCTTGCCGGAAATGAACATCGCGGGCACGTCGATGGTGCGGCCGGCGAAGACCTGCAACTCACCCAATCCCACGCCTTCG
This sequence comes from Acetobacteraceae bacterium, assembly GCA_043785025.1. Taxonomy (GTDB): domain Bacteria; phylum Pseudomonadota; class Alphaproteobacteria; order Acetobacterales; family Acetobacteraceae; genus Rhodopila. Next base: position 4,803 of record JAYVXQ010000146.1, on the reverse strand, counting down.
GTGCGGCAGCGATACCATTGCAAGCCGCCCTGGAAACCCGTCCGTGTATAGTCATCGCCGTAGACCGCGAGTTCAGCGTCCGTCAGCCATGCGCACGCGGCGACCTCGCCCGCCGACGGCATGAACGGCGCGACCGTCCCGGCCATCCCGGCATCCGCGTCCATGATATAATATTCCGGCATCCGCGCCAGCTCCGCCGCCGACCACCCGGCGAGGCGAACGGGCTGATTGCCCGCCCAATCGGCGCTTTTGAAATGATAATACGCGCGCAGGAAATCATGCACGCCCTGAGGACAATGCCACATGTTCTCATTCGCGGGCCGCGTCGAATAATACCACTGATAATGTTTGCGCGGCCGCGGCAACGCCAGCATCGCCGCGTGCACGGGATCGTTCGCCATCGCCGCCGACGCGGTCAACGCCGGCGGCCCGCCGAACGGCGCGCTCATCAACACCAGCGAGCGGAACACATCCGGCCGGATCAGCGCGCACCAGGCGGCGACCGAGGCGCCAAAATCATGGCCCACGATCGCCGCGACCGAAACCCGGCCCAACGCCTTGACCAGCCCCATGGTGTCTCGCACCAAATTCATCAGCCGGAACGACCCGAGGTCGCCGTCGTATTCGGCATCCCAACCGGTGGTCCGGCCATAGCCGCGCTGATCCGGCGCGACCACGTAAAACCCGCGCTGCGCCAAGGCAGGCATCACCTTGCGCCACGACCATGCGATTTCCGGAAATCCATGCAGCAAAACGACCATCGGCGCCGTTTCGCTGGTCGGGCCGGCCTCTAAGATATGCATCGCCAGACCATTGATGCCCTTGATCACGCGGGCGCGCACGCCATCCGGTAGTATCCTGTCGTACTGGGCTGCGATTTCGGTCATGGCGTTCCTCGGGCGATGGGACACGCATGGGAATGCCAGAATGCCCACGGGTCAATGCATTTTCAGCGAGAGGGGGACACAGCTGTTCGGTTAAGGTGCTCGCCTGGCCAAAAGTGAGAACGGTGTCCGTGAGCCAACGTGAGCGGAATCCGCTCTATCGCGCCAAAACCCCCATGGGCATCCGCATCGCGATCCTCGGCGTCGTCATGATCCGAACCGGAGCCGCGCGATAAAAATCCAGTCCGCGTCCGGCGATCGCCCCTGGGCCCGCCGGCGGCGCGGTTTTCGGGGCCGCGATGGGCGCATCGGTTGGCAGGACGCTGTGAGCGCCATAGGGGAGGGCAGTCCCAGAGCCGGAAGGGACCGGCGGCGCGGTCCGCGGCGCTTGCGGCATGGGAAACGGCGGCACCAGGCTGGCGAACAAGCCGCCGGTGACCCCGGGCAGCGGCCGGTTCACCGGTGCCGAGGTTGGCGCCAACGCCAACGCCGGGGTCGGGGACGCGCCCGCCTTGCGCTGTTCCTCCGGCCAGATGCTCATGACCTTGGCGGCGTAAGGGTCGCCCTCCGCGGGATTGCCGGAATGATAGCGCGCCGTGGATTTCGTCCAATCATTGGTCTGCGCGAACAGCCGGTTCAAAAACCGCGCCGCGTAATCCGCGTTCACCGCTGGTTCAAACGCCTGATCCAAACTCGCGAACGCCGCCGGATGATGCATCAAATTGACCTGCATACACCCCACATCGATCGATTTTACTCCCTGAGCACGTAACGATTCGACGGCCGCGATCGCCTCCGCCTTGCTGTTGTAATACGCTCCGGCACCCTCGGCGTTGATGGTCCAGGGCCACGCCCCCCAGGCGCCGGTCGACGGATCCTTCCGCCCGCTTTCGATTCGCCCGATCGCGGCCAGCAGTTGCGGCGGGATCCCATGACCCCGCTCGGCCGCGGCCGTGGCGGCGCGGCACTGCTCCCCGGGCGACAGAATCGGCGCATAGGATGGCGATGCATGCCCAACATTTGCCAAGCAGCAAAAGCCAAGGGCGAAAAAGAGGGTGCGAACCATCCCCTGACCTTACCGGGGAAAGGTAAATGAACGGTAAAGAAGCAGGTTTTCGGTCTGCCTAACAAAAAAGCAATGCTGCAATGCAAAAATAGGCTTGCGTCAAATCGGCGCTTTGGTTAATTTGTGCATCGCAGCAACGCGGTCCTTGACCGAGCTGTCTGCTTTCTTGGACGTTTCCTCCCTAAACTTGGCGGTGCTTCGGCACCGCCTTTTTTTTCAAATAATCCTGATTATACCCGGATCTCTCCCAAATCCCGGTAGCCTTTTGGTTTTGCGCCCGCCGCCACACCAACCCTGGGATTTCTCCGAAACCCAGGTATATCAGCTAAATTTTTCTTGCGCGCCCGCGGCGGCCTGGCTATATGGTGCAGCGCAGCAATTCGGTCCTTGATCGAGCTGTCTGTTTTCTTGGACGTTTCCTCCCTAAACTTGGCGGTGCTTCGGCACCGCCACTTTTTTTGCCGGGACGGTCAATCCGTCTCCAAACTCATCGCCCGCGATGCCAGCGATTCGATCAGGGCGCTGATATCGGCGCGAATTTCATCGAACCGGTCCAGCCGTTCGTACCGCGACTCGTCCATATACAGATCCCGCGCGATTTCGATCTGCAGCGCGTGCACGCGTTCGCGCGGGCGTCCGTAGTGGCGGGTGATGTACCCGCCGGCATAGGGATCGTTGCGCCGCACGCGATAGCCCAGATCGATCAACCGCTGCTCGACAAACCGCGTGATATAGGGGGCGCAGGATGTGCCGTGGGCGTCGCCGAGGATGATGTCGGCCGATCGCTCCCCCCTTCCGCGCGCCGGCGCGCCAACCCGGTCCGTGCCGACCCCGGGCGCGCCAACCCCGGGCGCGACCGAACCGAACGAAGGCATCGAGTGGCAGTCGATCAGCACGCACTGGCCGAACACCGCCTTGGTGCCCTGAACCAGCGCCGCCACCATGTCGTGAAACGGTTGCCAGCACAGCGCGACGCGCTGCTCGGCGTCGGCGAAGGTGATTTTATCGCGATAAATCGTCTCCCCCGACGCGACCACCCGCGCGATCGTGCCAAGCCCCGAGGTGACCCGCGCGCTGGTCGTGTTCACCCAGGATGGCAGCGCGTCGGCGAACATGGCGGGATCGAGTTCCCAGGGTTCGCGATTGACGTCGCACCAGGCGCGGGGAAACATCGCGCGCACCATCGGCGCCCCGTATAGCGCCGCCGCGCCGAATAATTCGTCGACGAAACTATCCTCGCTCCGGCGCAGACCCATCCTGTCGAGCCGCGACGCCGCGACGAAGCTGGCGGGGTAATCGCTGCCGGAATGGGGGGACGTGAACACCAGCGGGGTGGTCTGCGACCCCGGCCGTTCAACCAGAACGGGCAGGTCGGCGAAGGGCGGCGACAGAGCGACGGGAACATCCATGTTGATATACAAGCGGCACGACGCGCGCGTGTCACGATATGAATGAGATGAAGCGGCTTGCCTGGCGCGTCCGGGACCGCTAGAACCCGGCCTCCGGCGTCGGTGGGGCGCATAGCTCAGCGGTAGAGCACTACCTTGACACGGTAGGGGTCACAGGTTCAATCCCTGTTGTGCCCACCATTTTCTCCTGAAAATTCAATCGGTTAGGCTCGTAGGCACGCTGCCGGGACGCGCGGTCTCGTTGCGCGCGGGCATCGGCCGGCTCAGGCGTCTCCCGCCACTGAAATTTTTCCGTCCGCCGCCGTCCACGCCAAAGCCCAGAGCCGCAACGCCGAGGCCAACGGCCGCTCCGCCTCCCGCCCCATGTCCACCGCCGCCACCAATGCGGACAGCGCCATCCCCTTCGCGGCCGCGGCCGCTGTCAGCACCTCCCAGAACTCCGCCTCCAGTGCGACGCTGGTCCGGTGGCCCACGAGGGAAAAGCTGTGCTTGATCAGCATGCGGCGAGGCGGGCGGCAGCCCATGACGCGGCCTCGGCGACGACCGGATCGGGATCCGCGGTCAATCGCGCCGCCACTGGACGCAGGGCCGGATCGGCGGAATTGCCGATCGCGTTCAACACGTTGCGAATGAAACGATCCCGGCCGATGCGTTTGATCGGGGAGCCTGAAAACATCCGCCGGAACCCCGCGTCATCCAACGTCGCGAGATCGGCCAGCGCCGGTCCGGTCAGATCGTCACGCGCCCGCAACGCGGCATGAGTCGTGGTTTTCGCGAACCGGTTCCACGGACACACCGCCAGGCAATCGTCGCAGCCGTAGATCCGATTGCCCATCAGCGGCCGTAATGCGTGCGGAATGGGTCCCTTATGCTCGATGGTCAAATAGGATACGCAACGCGTCGCATCCAGCCGGTAGGGTGCCGGAAACGCATCCGTTGGGCACACGTCCTGACAGCGGGCGCAGGTTCCGCAACGATCGGCGTGCGGCGTGTCGGGCGGGATCGCCAGCGTGGTGTAAATCTCGCCCAGAAACAACCACGATCCGTGCGATCGAGAAACGAGATTCGTATGTTTCCCTGTCCAACCCAGTCCCGCCGCCTGCGCCAGCGGCTTTTCCATCACCGGTGCCGTGTCGGTGAACACCTTGACGCCGGCGTCGAAGCGCGAGGCGATGAAGGCCGCCAGATGTTTCAATTTGCCCTTGACCAGATCGTGATAATCCCGCCCCCGGGCATAGGCGGAAATCGTGCCCCGATCCGGATGCGACAACGATGCGAGCGGATCGTCGGCGGGCGCGTAGGACAGTCCCAAAGCGATCACCGTCACCGCCTCAGGCCACAGCACTCTGGGTTGCGCGCGCTGTTCGGCGCGGTCCGCGAGCCATCCCATATCGCCGTGATATCCGGCGTCCAGAAACGCGGCGAGACGCGCGCGCGCTTCGGG
>JAYVXQ010000145.1:0-6419 GCA_043785025.1 Acetobacteraceae bacterium | reverse complement strand
AAGCCCTGGCGACCCTCGCGATCACCGAGCTGACCCGCGCCGGACAAACCGGACGCGCCGCCCCCCGCAAGCGCCTGACCGACGGCAACGGCGCGACGGTGTGCATCCTGCCAGCCCGAGATGGCTACGCCGCGATTTCTCCGCGCGAGGACAAGCAATGGGCGTCCTGGTTGGTCGCGATGGGCTCACCCAAATGGGGTGCATCGCAGCGCTTCGCCACCAAACCCGATCGGGTCGCGCACTGGGACGAATTGCACGCGCTGATGTCGGACTGGAGCCGCCATCACGCCAAACAGGCGATCGCCGATCTCGCACAGGCCGCCCATGTGCCAGGGTTTCCATTAAACGCGCTGCCCGAACATTTCGACTCAGCCCAATTGCGGCACCGCGGCTTCTGGCGAACCACACCCGCGGGCGCCCGCATGCCCGGATCGCCGTTCGGACTGTCAACGCATCAGGGCCCACCGAAATCCTGGCCCCCCGGACCGCTGCCATTATCCGGCGTGCGAGTCCTGGATTTCAGCTGGGTGATCGCGGGCCCAACCGCCACCCGCTACCTGGCCGCCATGGGCGCCGAGGTCATCAAGGTCGAGGCGCCCGGACGCGGCGATCCCGGCCGCGGCGATCCCGGACGCGGCGATCCCGGACGCGGCGATCCCGGCCGCGCCAGCGAGTTGCACACGGTGTTGGGCCAGGCGAAAAAATCAATCGTTCTGGACCTGAAAAAACCCGAAGATCGCGACGCGGCGCGCGCTTTGGCCAAAAGCGCCGACATTCTCATCGAAAATTTCGCGACCGGTGTCATGGACCGGCTTGGCCTGGGGTTTGACGCGTTGACCGCGATCAACCCCAGCCTGATTTACATCTCCGCCTCCGGTTTGGGCCGCTCGGGCCCCGAGGCGGACGCGGTCGCTTACGGCACCTTGCTTCAATGCTACGCCGGCTTCGCTGGCCTCAACCGTCACGCCGGGATCGCGCCCAGAGTCGGCTTCGCGTGGCTGGATCCAATGTTGGGGTTGATGCTGGCCTTCGCCGCCGCGGCCAGCCTGTGGCGGCGGCGTCAGACAGGGGCGGTCGCCCGGATAGATTGTTCCATGATCGAATCGTTATTATGGACCCTGGCCGCCCCCCTCCTGGCCGCCCAAACCAATACGACACCGGAATTAATATCCTACCCACACGGGGCCTGGCGATGCGCGGGCGAAGACACATGGCTCGCCATCGACGCCCGAAACGAACAGGAACGCCGGGCGCTCTACCAAATCGTAGCAGGCCTGGACGCGGTGGGAACCGGCGACATCGACGCGTTCATGAAGGACTGGTGCGCGTCACGAAACGCCAACGAAACCGCCACATTGATGCGCGCGGCGGGCATCCCCGCGGCCGCGTTGGCCAGCTCCACCGACCTCGTGGCCGACCGCCACCTACGATCCCGCGGCTTCTGGGACGAACTCGGCGCCGGCGTGGTGCCCGGTCTGCCGTGGCGCGCCAGTTTCGGCCGCGCAACGGGTTTGGCGCCCGCTTTGGGGGCGGATACCGTCTCGGTATTACAGGAATTGGGCCTAAAAAACCCCCCTCAAACCTGCACCAACTGAATCGCCTCCTCCATCTCCGAGAAACTGGGCATGTGCTGATTGGGCACCATTTTGCGCCCGGATTCAATGCTCACCTGCGGTGCGTTGCCGTGCAGATGCGTGACGATCACGGCGCGAATGACCTCCATGAATTTCGACTCCTCGTCCACCACGCCCTTCAACCGGCTGGCGAACGGCGCGAACATGCCATACGCAAGCAAGATCCCAAGGAACGTGCCGACCAACGCGCCACCGATCATCTCACCCAGCACGGCGGGCGGCTGGTCGATATGCGACATGGTCTTGATGACGCCCAGGACCGCGGCGACAATGCCCAAAGCGGGCAAACCATCAGCCATCGTCTGCAACGCGTGCGAGGGATGCATTTCCTCATTATAGGTTTTCTTCAGTTCACGGGCCATCACGTCCTCGATCTGATTGGGATCGTCGGCGTTCATCCCGACCATGCGCAAATAATCGCAAATCAGATCGCTGGCATGATGATTGGCCATAATGCGCGGGAATTTCTGAAACGCCGGACTTTCCGCGGGTTTTTCAATATGTGGTTCCAGCGCCATGTTGCCCTTGGTGCTCGCCAGCCGCACCAGAAAATACAACAGGCTCAGCAATTCCACGTAATCCGGCTTCTTATAAATCGCGCCTTTCAGAATCTTCTTAAACCCGGCCAGCGTGTGTTTCACGTCGTTCATCGAATTCGACATCAGAAACGTGCCGATCGCGGCGCCGCCAATGGTCCAAATCTCGAACGGGATCGCCTCCGCCAACGGTTCCATGCTGCCACCGGACACGATGTAGCTGGCGAAAACGCAAAAGAAGACGAACACGAGGCCGCCAATCGTCAACATGACAGCGCTCCGTTATTTGATCGGTTTGGTTTGCCGCAGCACCATGATGGCGATGCGCCGGTTCGCCGCCGCCAGCGGATCGGCGGGCAACAGCGGTTCGCGATCGGCGTGGCCGGTCACGCTCAGAATACGGCTGTCGGGCAACCCGGATTCGCTCATCAGCCGGCGCGTCGCATTGGCCCGCTCGCTCGACAAATCCCAGTTGGTGCGGCCAACCCCCACGAAAGGCGCGCTGTCGGTATGACCGGCGATCGAAATCGGCTCCGGCAATTTGCGCAAAATCGGCACGACCTTGCGCAACAAATCCCGCGCGCGATCGTTTGGCACGGCCGAGCCCGTCGCGAACATCGGCAGCCGGATTTCGTCCATGATCTGAATGCGCAATCCCTCCGGCGTCATGTCGATCGAAAGCTGCTTGCCCAACTCAGCCAAAGCCGGATCGCCCCGCACGGCTTCCCGGATCTCCTCCGCCGCTTTTTCAAACGCGACCTTTTCCTGGCGTTCCTTCTCCGCCTGGATCTCAGCCTTGGTCGGATCACGCGCCTCAATTGCACTGGCCGCGCTGTCGGAGCGCACGGCCAGCCCGCCCTTCGGCGCCACCCCGGTCAGCGCCGGATCGGTCAGGGTCGGATCCACCGGCGCATCCGTCGGATCCGTCACATTATCCATGCCGGGCTTGCGCGGGCGGGTGAAAACCTGGGTTTCCCCATCCTCACTGTTATCCAGCGGCGGCCGCTTGCCTTCGGTGATCTGAACCGAGCCTCTGTCGGACACCAGCGCGCCATCGTCGAACGCCGTATGGCCGCCAAACGGCTGACCCGTGCCGGACGACGCGTGACTGAGCAAATTATTCGGGCTGAAATAATCCGCGAGGCCCTTGCGCTGATCTTCCGTGGTCGCGTTCAGCAGCCACATCAGCAGAAAGAACGCCATCATCGCGGTCACGAAATCGGCATAGGCCACTTTCCACGCCCCGCCGTGGTGGCCGCCTTCGATGATCTCGTATTTCTTGACGATGATCGGCCGACCCGCGCCCTTCTTGTCGCCCTTAACCGCCATCTGACGCGATGCCCTTTATGCGCTGGTCTGTCCATCCGGAATTTCGGCGCGCGACGAAACACCCAAATCCAACCAGCCTGGTAAATCACTGGGCTTGCTCGCGCGCCCACGGATGCACCATGACGCGATAATCTTAATCAAACGCTAATCCCGCCGCGTTCTTTCGCCCGTTGGTCCAGCGCGGCCATCACATCCGCCATAACGCCGGACCAATCACCCGGCGCCGTCTGGCGGAACAGCCGCGCCGATCGGTACCAGGGACTGTCGGACCGCCGCGTCAGCCAGCGCCAGTCCGGCGCGAACGGCAGCAGGATCCAAACCTCGCGCCCCATCGCCCCCGCCAGATGCGCGACCGAGGTATCGACGGCGATAACCAACTCCAAAGACGCGATCACCGCGGCCGTCGCGGCGTAATCGGTCAAATTCCGCTCGGGAAGCCGGGTGCCCGCCAGCGCCGCTTCCGGCACCAAATTGACGCACCCGGCACCGATGTGTCGCAACAACGGCGCGAACGCCTCAGGCGGCGGCGTGCGGCGGCGGTCATTCTCGTGCAGCGGATTGCCCCGCCACGCCAGACCGATGCCAGTGCGGCACAGACGCTCCACCATGAGCAAATACCCACCAGCGAACGGTATCGTATCGCGTGTCGTCGCGAACACGCGCGGCAGACTCATTTGATCGATCCAGGCGTCGTAAGCGGGCAGGGGATCGGCCTTCGATACGATCCGCGTGTTCGGAATGGACCGCAGCAACGGCACCAAGGCCTCGTCGCAGGCCAGGATCGGCACGCCCCCGCGCTGACCGATCAGCGGCAAATATCTGGCGAACTGAATGGTATCGCCCAATCCCTGCTCGGCATGAACAAGAATGGTCTTGCCGGAGATGTCACCGCCATCCCAGATCGGACCCGGCGGATCGATGAAATCGCGGCGGAACCGGTCGTGACGCTTACGCCACTCATATTCCCGGAAACCCGTGTCCAGATCGCCCGCCACCAGCGCCGCCGCCGCCAGGTTCCAATGCGCCTGAACATGATCCGGCGCGCGCTGAACGGCCTCCCGCAGCACGCCAATCGCCTCGGTCAACCGTCCCGCGAATGTCAGGATAAACCCCAGACTAATGCGCGCCTCGATCAGCCCAGTATCCAGACGTAGAGCGTCGCGGCACAAGGCCTCGGCCGCGGCGGGATCATCCTGGTCCATGAACAGATTGCCGAGGTTCAGATGCGCCGCGGCATGGCTCGGATCGCACCCGATCGCCCTTCGCAGCGCCCCCATCGCCTCATCCACGCATCCTTGCGCGCTGAGCGCCGTCCCATGATGGTAATGCAGCTCCGCGCTCTCCGGCGTCTGCCCCAGAGCCACCCCGCATTCCCCGATCACCAGCGCCCAATCGCGCAGCGCCACGCCAGCGCGAATCAGGTTCCGACGCGCCCCGTCATGCATGGGATCATCGTCCAATACACGGCGCAGAGTCTCCCGCGCGTCACGCGCATTCCCCGCCCGCAACTGGTGCAAACCCGTCAAATAGTCGCTCGCGAACGGAACAGTCATCGCGCGACGCTAAACCGGAAAGGTTAACGCGCCGTTGATATCCGCCCGATGCGGCCCGCGACCGCGCGGACCTGACGAGGTGCCGCGCGCCAGATCGCGAACGCCGACACCATGCTGATCCCGACCCCAATCCAGAACGCCAACGTGTAATCTCCCCGCGCGTCATGCAGCGCACCCGTCAGCCACGGACCCGCCGCGCCCCCCGCGAGCGCCGACAGCATCAGCGTTCCGAAAATCCCCCCGAAATGGCGGCCCATAAAAATCTCAGCGACGATCGCGCCCATGACCGATGTTAGTCCGTACCCAAGTCCGCCTTGCGCCGCGACCATCACATAAAGCCATAACGGCGAGGGATCGTCGCGCAACATCAGCAGTGACAGAAAGCAAATCACGAACCCCAGATTGGCGATAGCCCAGATCCATTCGCGTCCGATCCGATCCGACAACCAACCCAAAGTGATCTGTCCGGCGACGCCCGCCAGGCTGACCAAACCCAAAGCCCATGCGGACCGATTGGCCGAAAATCCAATTTCGATCAAATATTTCGTCTGGTGAACCTGCACCGCGTACCAACCATACAGGGCGCAGAAATACCCCAGACTGAGCCACCAGAAACGCCGTGTGCGCACCGCGCGGCGCAAGGTCCAATCGACAGCGGTCCACTCCGGATCGACGATGTTGGCGTGGTGTACGGCCGCCCCCCCGGACGGCGCCGCATCACCATCCGGCAGCAAATTCATATCCTCGGGCCGCTTACGCAATAAAAAATTAATCGGCACCAAGACGACCAAAATCAAACCGCCCAACGCCCAACACGCGGATCGCCAGCCAGTTTCCAAAATAAGGGATTGCACCCAGGGCAGCACCGTGATCGAGCCCAACCCGACGCCCGAGAACGCCACGCCGATCGCCAGACCCCGCGTGCGGATGAACCAGTTCGGCAAATACAACGATTGTCCGGAATACCCGATGCAGACGCTGCCGCCGCCCACCAGCGCGCCGATCGACACATATAAATGCCATGGCTCGGAGGTCAGGGGCGCCAGTAAAAGCCCAACCCCCATCAACAAAACGCCAAGCTCCATCACCGCGACCGGTCCAAATCGATCCATCGCGCGACCGATCAATGGGCTCATGATGGCGGAGACGACAAATCCGAACGAAAACGCGCCGGCGGTCACGCCGCGGTCCCAGTGAAACTCATCCAGGATGGGCGGAAACAGCAACGAAAACGCCGTGCGCGCGTTGACACCGATCCCCATCGTCACGAACGTGACGGCGATAATGATCCAGCCGTAAAACAATCGTCCGCGCGCCATCAGGGATCCCAGAGCGCGATCGTTTGAGGTTGACTTCAACCTCAAACG
>JAYVXQ010000144.1:0-6423 GCA_043785025.1 Acetobacteraceae bacterium | reverse complement strand
CCTCGTTCAACCGGCGGACGAAATCCTGCAACCGTCCTGGCGCCATCGCCAATTGCCGTTCCTCGGGCGGGCCGATCAGCGCCTCGGTGAAGGCGGCTTCCCAGTCCTGCGACAAGGTCACCAGCGGGATATAGCCCGAGGGGCCGGTGTGCTGATCGGAGATCTGGCGCGCGAGGCGGGCGCGCACATGCGACACGATCGCGGGAATGGCGCGGGAGGCGCCGCCGCACGCTTCCTGGATCCCCTCCAGAATGGTCGGCAAATCGCGGATCGACACGCGTTCTTCCAGCAGCGATTGCAGCACGCGCTGTACCGCGCCGGTGGAAATGGTGACCGGGATCATTTCGGCGACGAGCTTCTGGTGCTCGGCGGGCAATTCATCGAGCAATTTGCGGGTCTCGGCGTAGGACAGAAGTTCCGAGACGTTCTGCCGCACGATCTCGGTCAGATGCGTGGACAGCACCGTGGGCGCGTCGACGACGGTGCAGCCATGGAACAAAGCATCCTCTTTCAATGACGGATCGATCCACATCGCCGGTAAATTGAACGCGGGCTCCCGGGTGATTTCGCCTTGCAGCGGCGGCGTGCCCCCGCGCGGGTCCATGATCAGCAACATGCCGGGACGCAGCTCGCCTTTTCCCGCCTCGATCTCTTTCACACTGATCACGTAATTCACCGGGCCCAATCGCATGTTGTCCTGAATGCGCACGGGCGGCAGGACGAAGCCCATATCGGCGGCGATGGTGCGGCGGAGGCTTTTGATCTGCTCGGTCAGGCGTGGCCCGTCGCCCCCGGCGAGCGCCAGCAACCCATAGCCCAACTCCATGCGGATCATGTCCATGCGCAGGGTTTCGGCGATGGGCGGCTCGGTCACCAAGGGCGGCGCCGGGTCCTCGCCCGCGGGCGTTTGCGGATTGCGATGGCGGATCCACGCCGCCCCGCCGGCGAGTCCCGCGATCGCCAAAAAAGGCAAAGCCGGCAGGCCCGGCAGCATGCCGAGGACGGCCGCCGCCCCCGCCGCCAGCGCCAGTGGCTTGGGTCCGCGTCCCAACTGCGCGACCAAGGCGACGTCGGCGGTGCCCTCGATCCCGCCTTTGGTGACGACGATGCCAGCGGCGGTGGACACCAGCAGCGCCGGAATTTGCGCCACCAGGCCATCGCCCGCGCTGAGGGTCGTGAATGTCGCGGCGGCGTCGGCGAAGGGCATGCCGTGCCGGATTAGCCCGATCGCGAGCCCGCCGACGATGTTGATCGCGGTGATGATCAGGCCGGCGATGGCGTCGCCCCGGACGAATTTCGCGGCGCCATCCATGGCGCCATAGAAGCCGCTCTCGTCCTCCAGCTCGCGGCGGCGCAGGCGGGCGGTTTTCTCGTCGATCAGGCCGGCGGACATGTCGGCGTCGATCGCCATCTGCTTGCCCGGCATCGAATCGAGGCTGAACCGGGCGGCAACCTCGGCGATGCGGCCGGAGCCCTTGGTGATGACCATGAAGTTCACCACCAGCAGAATGCAGAACAGGATCAGGCCGATGACGACATCGCCGCCCATCAGGAAGCCGCCGAACGCGGCGACGACATGGCCCGCCGCCAGCGGCCCCTCATTGCCGTGGGACAGGATCAGCCGCGTGGTGGCGACGTTCAGCGACAGGCGCAGCAGCGTGGTCAGCAGCAGCAGCGTTGGAAAACTGGTGAAATCCAGCGGCCGGTTCAAAAACAGCGCGACCATCAGCACCAGGACCGACGCGGTGATCGAAAGTGCCAGGCCCAGATCCAGCAGGATCGTCGGCAGCGGCAGCACCAGCACCGACAGCAGGGCCACGACCCCCAGCGCGAGCCCGATATCGCTGCCGGGCGCATAGGCCCGCATTTGATCGACGAAACGCATGGCGGGCGCCGCGCTCAGGCGGCGGCGGAGGCGGAGGCGGGCGGCGGCACCGCGACACCGCGGGCCGTGTAATCCCGTAATTTGTTGCGCAAGGCGCGGATGGAAATGCCGAGAATCGTCGCGGCGTGGGTGCGGTTGCCCAAGGTGTGGCCCAGGGTTTCGATGATCAAATCGCGCTCGACATCTTCCATTTTGCGGCCGACCAGGCCCGAGATTCCGCCCGCCGGCATGGCATGGGCATTGCGCGCGCGCCCCTCGGCCGGCGTCAGTTCGATGTCGTGCGCGTCGATTTCGGGGCCCGATGCCAGGAGCACCGCGCGATGAATGACATTCTCCATTTCCCGCACATTGCCGCGCCAGTGATGACCGGCGAGGCTCGCCTGGGCATGGGCTGAGAATTTTCGATACGGAACACCATTGACATCGGCGAATTTGCGGCCGAAGTGATCGGCGAGGGCGGCGATATCGCCGGGCCGCTCGCGCAATGGCGGGACGCGCAGGCTCACGACATTCAGGCGGAAATACAAATCCTCGCGGAACAAGCCTTTGCGAACATCGTCGGCCAGATCGCGGTTGGTGGTGGCGAGGATGCGGACATCGACCTTGACCGGGGCGGTGCCACCGAGGCGGTCGATCTCGCGTTCCTGCAGCGCGCGCAACAGTTTCGCCTGCAACCTGATGTCCATCTCGGAAATTTCGTCCAGCAGCAGGGTGCCGCGTTGGGCGGACTCGAATTTACCCAGACGGCGGGCGACGGCGCCGGAAAACGCGCCTTTCTCGTGGCCGAATAATTCCGACTCCAAAAGGTTTTCAGGAATCGCGGCGCAGTTCAGGGCGATGAACGGGCCGTTGGCGCGGCGGGATTTGCGGTGAATGTGGCGCGCCAGAACCTCCTTGCCGGTGCCGGACTCGCCGCTGATCAGGACCGAGGCATCGGCGCGCGCCACCTGTTCGGCGCGTTTCACGGCGGCGTCCATCACCGGATCGCGCACGATCAGCGCATGCGATTCCCCCGAGGCGGCTTCCAGGATCGCGGCGATCAGATCGGGATCGGGCGGCAGAGGCAAAAACTCGCGGGCCCCCGCCTGGATCGCGCGCACGGCGGCATCGGGATCGTCCCCGGTGCCGCAAGCGACGACCGGCACCGCGATCCGCTCGGCCGCCAACGCCGCGACCAGCCCCCCCACGTCATGCGCCAGATCGCACAGGACCAGATCGGCGTGAGCATCCGCGCGCAGCCGGATCAACGCCGCCTCGACCGTATCGGCCTGATCCAGTTTCGCGCCCCGCCCGATGGCGATTCGCGCCGCCTGACCCAGATCGCCCGCCAGCGAGCCGACGATCAGCACCTTCATGATGGCGCCCGATCGCCCTTGACGATCTCGGTCATCGTGACACCGAGGCGGGTGTCGTCGACCATCACCACCTCGCCCCGCGCGACCAGCCGGTTATTGACGTAGATATCGATCGCCTCGCCCAGTTTACGGTCGAGTTCGACGACGGCGCCGCGGCCGAGTTTCAGCAGCTGGCTGACCTGCATCGTCGATTTGCCAAGCACCGCGCTGACGGTGACGGGGATGTCATAAACGGCTTCCAGTTCGCGCGCGGACCGCGATCCGCCGCCGTCCGAGGGGTCGGATAACTCCGATAATTCCATGTCAGTCGACAAGTGCGTGCTCCCTTATGGTTTGTTTCGCGGTCAACAGTCCGGCTTGTGCCAGAACGTCCTCGATCTGGGTCCAGATCGCTTTGGCGTCGCGCACGGCGCTGCCGTTTTCCCAGGTGACGCGCACATCACCCGGTGCCATCGCGTCAGTCGGCACCAGCCGGATCCGGTCAGCGAGATCCGGATCCAAGGCCAGAATTTCCGCGCCCAGGTTCTCGGCTTCGTGCGGATTGACGCGTACGGCGATCGTGGGTTCGTGGTGCAGCACGGGCAGGATCGCCCCCAGTACGGCGGCGGCCTCCCGCGGGCCGTGACGGGCACTCAGCGCGGGAAAGGCGGTGGCGAAACAATCCAGCAGCAGGCGTGTCACGGCCTCGGCGGATTGTTCGGCGATCTGTGCGGCGTCCTCCCGCGCCTCGCGCAGGGATGCGGCGATCACGCGTAACGCCTCGGCCGCGGCGGCTTTGGCGCTTGCGGCGGCTTCGTCCAGCGCGCGCGAACGGCTTGTTTCAGCGGCTTGTGCGCGCGCCGCGTCCAGATCGGCCAGCGAAAACACCGGCTCGATGATTTCGGGTTCAGCCGGAGCGGGCGGTGCCGCGGGCTGATCGAAATCCTCATCGAAGAACATCACGCGTCCGGGATTATTCATTGTTAGTACACCACCTCATCATCTTTGCCGCCGCCGATTTCGATCTGGCCCTGCGCCGCCATTTCCTTGGCGAGGTTCACGATCCCGCCTTGCGCCTCATCCACATCGCGCAATTTCACCGGACCCAACGCGGCCATGTCCTCGCGCAGCATTTTCGCCGCGCGTTCGGACAGGTTGCCGAGGAACAGCTCTTTGACTTTCTCGGACGCGCCTTTGAGCGCGATCGGTAGTTTTTCTTTCTCGACCGCGCGCAGCAGCGCCTGCACGGCGGTGCTGGACAAACGTTGCAGGTCGTCGAAGGTGAACATCAGCGATTTGATCTTCTCCGCCGATTCGCGATTGCGTTCTTCCAGGCCGTTGACGAAGCGGGCCTCGGCGGCGCGGTCCAGGTTGTTGAAGATGTCGGCCATCAATTCGTGCGAGTCGCGCCGCGCGCTGCGGGCCAGGTTGGACATGAACTCGGCGCGCAAAGTGCGCTCGACGCCGTCCAGCACGTCTTTCTGCACCGTCTCCATCCGCAGCATGCGCATGACGACCTCCATGGCGAAGGCATCGGGCAGCATCGCCAGGACGCGGGCGGCGTGATCGGGCCGGACTTTCGACAGCACGACGGCGACGGTTTGCGGATATTCGTTCTTCAGATAATTCGCGAGCACGCTTTCATTCACGTTGCCCAACTTGTCCCACATCGTACGCCCAGCGGGCCCGCGGATTTCCTCCATGATCTGGGTGACGCGATCGCGCGGCAAGGCTTTCATCAACAATTGTTCGGTGCTCTCGACGCTGCCGATCAAGCTGCCCGCGGTGCCCAGATTATCCATGAAATCGGTGCAGAGACGTTCGACCGCGTCGGCCCGCACCGCCCCCAACTGCGCCATCGCCAAGGAGATGTCGCGGATCTCATCCTCATGCATCATCGCGAACAGGCGCCCGCATTGCTCCTCGCCCAAAGCCAGCATGACCACGGCGGCTTTTTGCGCGCCGCGGAGTACGCGCGAATCGTCGGATTTTCCGGGTTCAGCCATTTTCCTGCGCCATCCATCCCCGCATGATCGTCAACGTCTCGTCGGGATGACGGGCGACGACGTCGGAGAGTTTGCGCAGCGAGGACGCGCGCATTTGCCCCTCGATCTGGTTCATCGACACCATCGATTCGTCCTCGGTTTGCATCGCCTCGCCACCCGGTCCGGCCAGAGCCATCATCCCCGCCTGCGCCCCGGACGCCGCGGACGCGCCACCCGGCAGCGCGAGCGAACCCGCCTCCCCGCCATGCGTCAGCAAGCCGCCGCCCGTTCCCGCCAGCGCGGCACCGGGTGCGAGCACCGTCAGGCGCGCCACCATCGGGCGCAGCACCACCAGCAAGGCCAGCAGACCGATCACACCGAACAAACCGGTCTGCGCCAGCCGCATGAAATCAGGCTTTTCCAGCTTGATCCCCATCAGCCCGCCGGTGTCCGCCGGACCCATGTCCTCGGCGACGAAGCGCATGCTCAGGACATTGACCTGATCGCCGCGCTTCTCATCGAAGCCGATCACCGATTTCACCAGCATGGTGATGCGGTCCAGATCTTCCTGAGAGCGCGGTTGCCAGGCGAGCTTGCCATCCGCGCCCGGACGGGCCTCGCCATCGATCATCACAGCCAGGGTCAGGCGATCGATTTGCGGCTGATCGCGCAACAGCGTGCGCACGGTCTTGCCGATCTCGAAATTCGTCGTTTCCTCCTGGCGGCCTTCCTGGGATCCGTTGTTCTGGCTCCCCGCGTCGGCGTTCGGCAGATTGTTCTGCGCGGTGACCGCGCCATTCGCCTCGGTCGTTTTCGATGTCTGACTGACCGACTGGGTGCTGCGCTCGACCTTCGTATCGGGGTCATATTGTTCGCGGGTTTCGCGGATTTTATCGAAATTCATCCGCACCGACGCCTCGGCGCGCACCCGTCCGGGCCCCAGAGTCTTCTCCAGCATGTCCTCGACGGCGCGGGCGAGGCGCAGTTCGGTCGCGTGCCGCATGTCCTCGCCACTGGCGGCCTGGGTTGCGTCGTTCACGGGTTCACCCGCGCGGGCCAGCAGGTCGCCGCGGCTGTCGATGACGGCGATGTTGTGCGGGCGCAGACCGGGCACGGCGGCGGCGATCAGGTTCACCAGCGCGCGGACGCCTTCTTTATCCAGGCGTTGCGCGCCGGCCATGCCCAACATCACGCTGGCCTGCGCGTCCTGCTGTTCGCG
>JAYVXQ010000143.1:0-6430 GCA_043785025.1 Acetobacteraceae bacterium | reverse complement strand
ACGCGGGCGCGCAGGCGCCGGGCTTCGCCGCGCAGTTCTGCGATATCGAGGTTGATCCCGAAACCGGTCGGGTCGAGATCCTGAAATTCGTGGCGGCTCAGGATGTTGGGCGGGCGATCCATCCGAGCTATGTCGAGGGTCAGATCCAGGGTGGCGTGGCGCAGGGCGTGGGTTGGGCGTTGAACGAGGAATACATCTACAACGCCAAGGGTTTACTGGATAATCCTGGATTTCTCGATTATCGTTGCCCAGTGGCATCGGATTTGCCGATGATTGATACGATATTGGTGGAGGTGCCGAATCCGGTGCATCCTTATGGCGCCAAGGGCGTGGGCGAGGCGTGCATCTGTCCGCCGATGGCCGCGATCGGGGCGGCGATCGAGAACGCGGTCGGGGTGCGGATGACGCATCTGCCGATGTCGCCGCCGCGGGTGTTGGAAGCTCTGTTGGCGAAGAAATGATATCATGACGGCCACGGTCGCTTTCACCTCGGGCTTCGCGCGCAAATACACCAATGGGGTGCGCGAGTTTGAGGTGGAGGCCACCAACCTGCGCGGCGTGATCCGGGCCATGGAAGCGATGTTTCCTGGTGTGGGCCATGCTTTGGAGGAAGAAACGAACGTCGCGATCAACGGCGAGTTGCACGAGACCGGGTATTTTCAGTTGGTGCCGCCGGGGGCGGAGGTGTTTTTCATTCCCCGGATCGAGGGCGGTTAAACCCAGGCCAGGCGGAGACGCGGTTACTGCTCAAGGCCGGGGCGCGAGGTTGGGGCGCACGGTTGGGGCGCGAGGTTGGGGCGCAAGGTCAGTATGCAAGGGTGGGCGCGAACCATGAAGGCGGAATCGCCGTGAATGCCGCCGGTGCGCCGGTTGCGTCGCTTATGTGCCGTCACCTCCACTCGTTAGGCCCCGCCCATGGATCGACTTCTCAACGGATATCGCCGGTTCCGCCAAAATCACTGGCCGGAGCGGCGCCGGCTGTTCGAATCTCTGGCCGACGACGGCCAGCAACCGCGGGTGCTGGTGATTTGCTGCGCCGATAGCCGTGTCGATCCCGGCATGATTTTCGACGCCGGACCCGGGGAGTTGTTCGTGGTGCGCAACGTTGCCAATCTGGTGCCGCCGTACGCGCCCGACGGCGCCTATCACGGCACCAGCGCGGCGTTGGAATTTGGTGTCCGCGTGCTGAACGTGCCTGACATTCTGGTGATGGGGCATGGGTTATGCGGCGGCGTGCGCGCGATGCTGGACGGCCCGCCGCCCGAGGTTTCGGATTTCGTCGCCTCCTGGATCAGTATCGGCGCGCGGGCACGGGATCGCGCGTTGGCGCATCCGCCGGAGGGGCGGCAGTTATTTTGTGAACACGAAACGATCCGGCTGTCGTTGGACAATCTGATGACATTTCCCTGGATCGCGCGGCGCGCCGAGGCGGGATCGTTGCGCCTGTGGGGCGGACATTTCGACGTCCGCTCCGGCGAACTCAGCCTGCTACGGCCAAATGGAGATTTTCTGTCAGGAGGGTTCGAGACGGTGGCGGCGTTTTGAGGCTGTTGAGGTAGGCGGGCAGGGCGGCGGCCGGCATGGGCGCGTGGATAGCGGAGCCCGTGCCGTGGTCACAACCGAGTTCAGCGAGCCGTTCCAGGGACCGCGCATCCTCGATGCCCTCGGCCATCACGCCAAGGTCCAATGCCCTGGCCATGCCGACGATCGCGGCGACATGGCGCGCGTCGGCGGTGTCGCGCGCCAGAGCGCCGACGATGGACCGATCGATCCTGATCCGGTCGATGATCGGCGCGCGCGATTGGAACAGGCTGGAAAATCCGCCGCCGTAATGGTTCAGCGTCACCGTCAGGCCCAAGGCGCGCAGACCGTCCATGACGCGGCGGGCGGTTCTGGACTCGCGGATCAGCGGGTTTTCGGCGATGTCGATGTCGAGATTTTTGCCGTCGAAGCCGGTTTCGGCCAGGACGCGGGCGACCTCGGCGGGCAGGGATTCGTCGTGCAGGTCATGCGGCGTCAGCGTCATCGACAGGCGAATCCCGGGCGGCCAGGCATGGGCTGTCGCACAGGCGCGGGTCAGCAGCGCCACCAGGATCTCGGCCGAGGCGCCGATTTCCTCGGCCAGGGACGAAAAGACAGCGGGTTCGATCAGGCCGCGTGTGGGGTGATCCCAGCGCGCCGTGACCTCAAACGCGGCGAGGCCGCGATCGCCGAGGCGCAGCACCGGTTGGAACCAGGGCATGATCCGCCCGTCGCGCGACGCCGGACGCAGCTCGGCCTTCAGCGCCGCGGCGCGGGCCAGCGCTTCGCCCATCGCCGGTTCGTAGAATCGGTAACCGCCGCCGCCCGACTGCCTGGCCTGCGCGATCGCGAGGTCGGCATGGCGCAGCAGTACGTCGACGTCGGTCCCATCGCGGGCACTGACCGCGATCCCGATGGTCGCGCTGGTGTCGAGCGTGATCTCCCCGTGCGGAACGGGTTGGTCGATCAGGCGGATCAGGTCGCGGGCCCGCGCGGCGATGTCCGAATCGCCGTTGGTGACGCGCAGCAGCAGGCCGAATTCATCGGCCCCCAGATGCGCCGCGGCCAACCACGGCCCGTTATGCTCGCGCACGGTTTCACGCAGCAGGCGCGCCGCGATCGCGCGTAACGTGGCGTCTCCGGCGGCGTGACCGTGGGTCAAATTGATGCCGTTGAAGCGGTCGAGGTCGATGAAGAACAGCGCCAGTTCGCCGCCGTCCGCCAGATGACGCCGCGCGCTGTCGAGGAAGGCCTGTCGGTTGGGCAGTCCGGTGAGCGGGTCGATCCGCGCCGCCTGCTCCCATTGTTCGCGCGCCTCGCGCTCGCGCTCCTCGGCGTCCTTGCGCTGGGTTATGTCGCGCAGGATCACGACGGCGCCGCCATCCTCGACGATCCGGCGATAGCTGGCCTCGATCCACAGTAAGCTTCCGTCGCGATGCACGCCGCGCCAGATCGCCCGTTTCGGCGCGGCGGGGAGGTCGAGGCCGGACAGGATCGTGTGCACGGTGGCCCGATCGTCGGGGTGCACCAGGGCCAAAGGCGCGGTTTTGTTGATGTCCTCGATCGTGTAGCCAAACATTTCGCGGCAGGACGGGGAGACGAACAGCCGCTCCCACCGCGCGTTCAGGCGCATGACGACGTCGGAGGTGTGTTCCAGCACCAGGCGGTAGAATCCCTGATCGCCCGCTTCGCCCACAGCGGGCGGTTTGGGTTCGGGCGAAGGTGACGGAGTGGCCGGTGTGACGGGCGGGCGGCGCGCGATGCGCCAGACCGCGGTCGCGGACAGCAGGCTGGCGGCCAGGGCGATCAGAAGAACGAATGTCAGATCCATGATCCGCGGCTCTGGTTTTGGCGGGCGGGGCGCGCGGGATGGAGCGGGCTGACGGTCGGCATGCCGGGGTTCCACGATCGATGATCGGGCCAGTGTGCCGGAGATTGGTAAACCGAATGCTAATACCAGCGCGCTTTATGATTGACCCATCGTTGATGGCTCAATCGGCGCTGGTATCACTTTTTGTTTACGCGCGCCGCCGCCCTCCCACCCGGCGCGCATACCAACGGCCGGGAATGATGGAAGGGTCACCATTTTGGGCCGTTGGTATAAGATCGGCCGCGTCACGGTTTGAATCCCCGTGTTGTGAACGCGATTCATTCCCCTGGGGGCGACCCGATCGCGCATGAAACGATTTTCCCGCGTCCCCGGTGCCGTGGCGTTTGGTCCGTTTGAGGGCGCCTTGACATCCGCCCGCTCTGGTTCCGAGATCGCGGTGACGTCCCATGGTTCGAGGTGAGGATCGCGTGCCCGTTCTCTCGTTGCATACGCCGGTCGGTGATTTGTCGATCGCCGAGGATTCGGGCGCCATCGTGTCCGTCGATTGGGGTTGGGCAAGCGATCAGGACGAGACCGTGTTGCTGCGTCAGGCGCGCGGGCAAATGCATGCTTACTTCGATCGGGAACTGACATCGTTCGATCTGCCGCTGGCTCCAGTTGGGTCGGCGTACCGTCAGGCGGTGTGGCGGGTGTTGCTGGCGATTCCGCATGGCGCGATCCGCACCTATTTGGATATCGCGCGGGCGGCGGGCGGCAGTCCCCGGTCCGTCGGCGGCGCCAATGGCGCCAATCCGATCCCGATCATCATCCCGTGTCATCGGGTCGTTGCCACCGGCGGCATTGGGGGCTACTCGGGCGGCGAGGGATTAACCACCAAGCGGGCGTTGCTGGCATTGGAAGCCCCTGACGCGCCGTTAATTTAACCGGGACGGAGAACGACATGACCAAGGCCATCCGCATTCACACCAACGGGGGCCCCGAGGTGTTGAAATACGAGGACGTCCCCACGCCCGAGCCAGGCCCAGGGGAGGCGCTGATCCGGCATTACGCGGTGGGGCTCAATTACATCGACGTGTATTTCCGCACCGGCCTGTATAAAGCGCCGAACATGCCGCTGATCATCGGGCAGGAGGGTGCCGGCACCGTCACCGCCGTCGGCGCCGGCGTGACCCTGGTGAAACCGGGCGACCGGGTCGCGTACGCGGGTCCGATTGGCGGTTACGCCACCGATCGCGTGCTGCCGGCCGACCGGCTGATGCATCTGCCCGACGCGATCAGCTTCGAGACGGGCGCGGCGATGATGCTGCAGGGCATGACCGCGCAATATTTGCTGCGCCGGACCTATCGGGTGAAATCCGGCGAGACGATCGTCGTGCACGCCGCCGCCGGCGGGGTCGGGCTGATCTTGTGCCAATGGGCGCGGCATTTGGGCGTGAACGTCATCGGTATTGTCTCGTCCGAGGAAAAAGCAACTCTGGCCAAGGCGAACGGGGCGACGCATACGCTGATCGGCTTTACCAACCTGGTCGCCGAGGTGAAGAAAATCACCGGCGGGGCGATGGTCCCCGTGGTCTATGACAGCGTGGGCAAGGACACCTGGAACGCCAGTCTCGATAGTCTCGCGCCGTTGGGCTTGATGGTGAGCTTCGGCAGCGCCTCGGGTCCCGTGCCGCCGTTCGATCTGGGGGTGTTGTCGGCCAAGGGCAGCCTGTATCTGACGCGTCCGACGCTGGCGAGCTATGTCGCGAAACGATCCGATCTGGAAACGGTGGCGGGCGAGTTGATGTCGGTGGTGGCGTCGGGTGCTGTGAAGATCCAGGTGAACCAGACGTTCGCGCTCGCGGACGCGGCGAAGGCGCATATCGCGCTTGAGTCACGCAAGACGACGGGCAGCACGGTGTTGATCCCCTGATAAACGGCGGCCCTGATAAACGGCGGCCCTGATAAACGAAGGCGCGGTCTTTCCGTGAAGGAAATGACCGCGCCGCCGGCTTTCATTTCAAATGACGGTCCCACATGGCGAACATGTCGGTCCAGGTCTGCTCCGACGCGATGGTTTCATAAACCGCGCGTTCGGGGAACGCGAAACCATGATGCGTACCCGGAAAGATCTTGATCGTGTTCTTCACGCCGGTTTTCGCCAACGCCGCTTTCAGATCGGGAATGACATGATCGGGCACGGAGGCGTCGTGCTCGGCGAAGGCATAATACAACTCGCCCTTGATCTTATCGACCAGCAGATGCGGTGAGTCCGGCTTATCGTTGACGATCTGCACGCCGTACAGCGAGGCCGCCGCCGCCATGCGATGCGGGAAACGGGCCGAGACGGTGGTGATATATTGTCCGCTCATGCAATAGCCGACGCAGCCGATCTTGCCGGGTTTGACCTTATCGCTGGCGTCGAGCCAACCGAGCAGGGCCGCGGTGTCGTCGGTCACCAGCTCATTCGTCAGGCTGTTCATCGACGCGCGGATCACCGCTGACATGCCATCGTTACGCCGCGGCAGGTCGAACAATACGGTACCTAAACGGTAATACATGTCGGGCAGAATGCAGAAATAGCCGTGGCGGGCGATGCGGCGCGCCATGTTGCGCAGTTCCTCGCGCGTGCCCGGCGCGTCCATGTAGAAAATGATGGCGGGGAAGGGGCCTTCGCCGTCGGGACAGGCGACGAAGGACGGCATCACGCCGTGTTTGGTGGTGACCTGAACGTGCTGTTCGAACATGCGTGTCCTCCGTTTGTTTCGTTTCTGAATACACCGGATGCTATCCGCCTTCGGCGCGCCGATAAAGGTCCCAGCCCTCGAAATGGGCGTCGAGGCGGTAGCCAGCCCAGACCTCGCGGAAGGTTGGGCTGGCCATGTAATGGCCGAACAGGTCGTAATGATCGGGCATGCCCTGGCGCGCGGCGCGCAGATCGACGGCGATGAAGCGCGGTTTGAAGCGCTGGATATCGGCGACCGCCATCGCGATCCCCGTCTCGCGCAACGGCGCGGCCCGCGCGCGCGCGGCGGCGTCGCCTTGCTCCAACTGCGCGACGCCCGCCAGCAGCACCTGACCGGGATGGCTGGCGCCGAC
>JAYVXQ010000142.1:0-6433 GCA_043785025.1 Acetobacteraceae bacterium | reverse complement strand
TGATCCAGCGTTCGCGCCGCGGCGGGCTCGATTTGTTTGTCGGGCCGGCGGCGGTCGATGATTTGGTGGAGTACGTGAAGGCATTGGCGGAGAACGATGTGCCAGCGGCATCGATGGACGGCCAGCCCGTGTGAGCACGATGATCGACGGTTCAGCCATACGGCATGAGGCGGTACCGCGACGATCTTACGGAGGTAGATTGCCATGACACTGTTCGTATGCACGGTCGGAACGTCGTTGATGGGCGGACGTTTCGATCCCGTCCAATTCAAAACCATGCCCGAGCAAATTGAAGCCAAACTCGCGCGAGACCGGGCGGCCAACCCTGGGCGCGAGGCGTTTCTGATTCGTGCCTCAGCGGAAACCAACGGCCTCGTTCGGGCGCGCGCGGGCCGCGACGATGAAATCGCGCTTCTGGTCAGCGACACCGCGGAGGGCACCGCGTGCGGCGAACGGCTTCGCACCCTTTTGGGCGTGGAGACAGGCTGCGCCGTGCAGGTGGAACGGATCCGCGGATTGCAGGTCAGCGACGGAAAGCGTTTCCAGACCGAGGCGATCGATTCGCTGTTCCTCGTACTCGACAACCTGACGCGCGACCGGCTGCCCAGAGACGTTCGCCTGAACGCCACCGGCGGCTTCAAGGGCACGCTTCCGTATATCATGCTATATGGTATGTTTCACGGCTATCCAGTAGATTATGTGTATGAATTTTCCAACTCGCTGATCACGCTACCGCCATTGCCGGTGGCCTTCGATTGGTCCCGGTTATCGGGGGCGGCTGTCGTGCTGTTCGCGATCTCGGCGGATGGCCCGTTGCCGGAAGCCCGCTGGCGGGCAATGCTGCCGAGGGATTATTGGGCGGAACAGCAGAATTATGACCTCCTGTTCCAGTTCGAGGACGGTTACGTTGGCCTGTCGGGGCCGGGATATCTGCTGAAGCGGCAGATTGAGGAAATCCAGACGGCTTCGCGGGTTCTGATGTCCCGAAATGCCATGAAAGCACTTGACGACTCGCGCGATCAGACCAAGGCGGCGTTCACGACCATGGCGATGCGTGTACGAAATCCATTGGCGCGACGCACATACCGGCACGCCGCGACCTTACATACTTCGGATATGGTGATTTGGAAAACATCGCACATGGCGGCGCCACGAATGGCCTACTGGGTGGAAGGCCACGATGTTTATGTCGCCGAGCTTTTCCCAACCCATGCCGATTATGACCATTTTTGGCAACGTGAGCCGAGGAACCGCGGCGATTACGACAAGACCGCGTTCAAGGCACTGGAACAGGATCTCGCAGTACCTTATGCCGAGTTGTGGGAGGCCGCGCGCGCATCGGAAGCCGGCGATCGCCAGCAAGTTCTCGACATGCAGGACGAGTTGCGTCAGGCCAAAATCGATCTTGATTCGTCCCGCGCCATGGTTAAGACGCGGGCCAGGGAGGCTCGCGAACTCGCGATCCAGGAAGGGCGGAAAACTCTGGAGCGGTCGGAGCAGGTGGCCAGGGCGCAGCTAAAACAGGCCCGCAAGGCAGTGGCGGCCGCCGAACAACGCCTCGCCGAGGAACGGAAGAAGGTTTTGGCGGCGGAAGCTCAGATATCGTCGATGGGCGTTTCGTCCGGCGAGACGGCCGGTACGGACGGTGATCCAGGTGCCGCACCGGATCAGGCACTGTTACGGCGTATCGCCGAACTGGAGCTTCATGTGAGCCTGCTTGAGGCGCGGCTCGATCGACCCGAGTCCGACGACTGACACCGCGCATTCCGCGGGCGATCCGCTGAAATCGGGAAGGCAGGGTCATTATGAAAATTTGATCTTGTCCGGTGGGCAGGAAATACCGAAGCGGAGGACTGGATTTTCGCCCCGGGTTGGTTTTTTTGCGCCTTTCTTCGGTACCTTCAGGATAATTTGATTGGCGGCGGGCAGTCCAAATTGTTTAGCCATCGCGGCCTGGATCTCGGTTAATGAACCAAACCACCCCGCGATATCCAGTTCATGCTGCCATAGCGCGTCCATGAGCGCCCTCGATGCGGGATCATCATTTAACAGTGGGTCGGGTTTTTCCTTTTTGTGTCTGACATCTATCCGTTTCGCGATCGCCATTTCAACTATCCGCCGACTCTGTTCGCCGAGACTCTTCTTTTTTTGCAATATGTTGTTTGAAGAAATGACGTGGTTGTGGATTTTATTCAAATGATCGACCTGATACTTGTTCCGGACCGAGTCGAATTCGGTTTCACCATTATCCGCTTTCACCGCCCGCAACATAATCGGCCATAGACAGTTCGCCACGGGATCGAAGCCCGGGCGAACCTCGGTCGTCAGCATCTGGTAAGTCACCCATCCCTCGTGGCCGAGATACCCGCCCGGACCGGCGCCGGGCCAGCATTCCTTCCGCGCGGCGGCCAAAAACCGCAGTTGCGTGTACATAACCGCCGTAAGCCGGCCGCGCGTGCCGCACACCGTCACCTCATTCGTCGCGTCGTGAAATTCGATCCGCGGGTCCCGGTTGTAGGTGTTCGCGAGATCGATCTGGCGGATGATTTCCGACAGTCGGAGCCGCGCGAGTTGTGCCCGGTCCACGGCGCGAATCTCGGTCACGAACGGTGTCGGAACCCGGATCAGCGTGATCTCCGCGTCCGCCGGATTGAGCGTGGGTGGCGGCAGCGGCATGCCTTTGAACTTCGGATCCCTGATTTCATCCAGCGTGTTAAGCCAGCCAATCTGCGCCTTGTGCCAAAAACCTCCGTGATTCTCGAACGCCTCCGGCGCCACCAGCACATGGCTGGCCTCATCCTGCACGCGCCCAACCAATGCGAGCGCCAGTAGCGCATGCGCCGACATCGTCTTCCGCCCGCCGGCCAGCGACACATGCAACTCCGTCCCGCCGTCTACCTCCCCCGGCGCCTCCCCGGGCTCGATCGCGGCCCAGATGCGGTCCTTGATCAGGTCGCCCATCGCCTCCGCTTCGCGGGCGTTCATGACATCGCCCAACGCCAATGTCTGATCCAACGCCGCGATTTCCGGCGACGCCGCGTCGCCGCCATGCCAGGCGATTTCCAGCGGTTCCAGCACCCCTGACGCATCCATCCGCGGCACATAAATGGCGACCGGCGGAATGCCCGCCGGGAACAGCGCCGCCAGCGGCCCGTCGCACCGTTGCAGCGCGCCCGAGATATTGCCCAGGTTGCGGGTCGTGGTGACGATGTCGATGCGGGTCGGCGTCCAGGGCCGCCTGACATCGTTGATCAACGCCCAAACCGTCTCGGTGGCCACCTGCGGGGTCGCGCCAAGCGTGCACACCAGGATTCGTTCCGTCATTCGGTCCTCCGCCCGCCCGGCGCTGGTATTTACCAAGCCCCCCTGCCGCGCCCGCCAACTGCTTGAAGCGATCCGCCACCTCGGGTGGCCACGCGCCGATCCGGGCGCGCAGCGATGGATGGGGGACATCACCATGCCCGACACCAACGATACGCGCCTGTTTTCCGATGGCGCAAGCGGCGATGGCATGAGCCCGGCACGCCCGATGGGCGCGGCGATGCGCGTGCTGTGCCATATCGCCGCGGTGAACCATGAACGGCTGGCGAAATGCCCGCTTGACGACTGGCAGGCGACCGTGCGGACGGCCTTCGCGCTGATCGTCTCCTATCTGTTCATCGCCACGTCGGTCACCGGCGCGCTCGCCATCGCGTTCGGCTGGCGAGGCGCGCAAATCGCCATGGCGTTGCCCATCGCCGGCGTGGTGACCTTTGCTGTTGTTTTGCTGGACCACGCGATCATCCAGGCCCATTGGTTCCAAACCGGCGCCAGCCAGGCCCGCGCCCGCGGCTTCATGCCGGACGGACCGCGCGGCCCCGGCATGTTACGCGGTCTGGCCGCCGGCGCCTTCCGCTTCGCTTTGTCCGGCGCGCTGGCCTTCGTGGTCGCCGGGTTCGTCCAGTTGCAGGTGTTCTCCCACGATATCCATCGCCAGATGAACGAAACCCACCGCGCCCGCAACGCCACGGTGTTCGCCCAGACCGAACGCCGCGCGGACGACGCGATCGCCGTGCGCGAGACTGAAATCGCCGCCATGGCACGCCAGCACGCCGCCGCGCTGGCCCAATACGACGACGCGGCACGCGAGACCGCCGCCACAATCCGCGCACGCTCCGCCGCCAGCGACACCCGCATCGCCCAACTGCGCGAAGCCCGCGACGCGCAACAGGCCGAGGCGCAGAGCCAGCGCAACCATGCCGTCTTCGAGGAACACGGCACCGCCGGCGCGAATTACCAAAGCCGCGGCGCCGGCAAGGACGTGCGCTATAAGACCGCGATCGCCCTGGCGGAGCAGGCCGAGGCACGCGCCCGCGATCTGCGGGCGGAAATCGACACCTTGCAAGCAGCTTCCCCAAACGCCGGCGCCCCGGATCTCGGCGCCGCGCGTCAGGAGATCGACCGCATGCGCGCGCGCCGCGACGCTCTGTCGGCCGAACGCGACGCCATGGCCGCCGCGCGCGCCACCGTGGTGCTGAATACCGCCACGGCCGACCCCGCATACGTGCCGATGCCCGAGGGGCTGTTCGCCGAGTGGATCGCACTCGACCAACTGACCCGCGAGCCCGCCGCCTGGATCCGGGCGGCGGGCATCAATGCGCTGATGATGCTGGTCGAACTTACCGGTCTGCTGGTCCGCATGCTGGTCGTCAGCCCCTCGCTCTACGCTGTGCGTACCGCGACGGTGTTCGAGGTGGACGCCGCCGCCTCAATCGCCTGGGCCGAGCCAGCCATCGCCGGCAGCGCCGAAACGGCGGGCGAAGCCCAGGAGAGGCGCGAGACGATGCACGATGAACGGACCCAACACCGCGATCGCCGGCGGAACCGCGCGCGCGTGCGCAAAAAATTCGACGTGTTGTTCTGATGGCGGGTTCCCCGGGCGCTGAAAAATTCCAGCCGCCCCCGGGTGCCGCCGAACCTTGTAGCCCTATCCCCTCACCCCACCAAGGAGAACCGCCATGAACATCGTCCGCCGCAACATCTTCGCCCCGAAGGCCGCCCCGGCCAACGACCTGATGGTCAGCCGCACCGGCATGGATATCGCCGCCATCGTCACCCAGGCCAGCCAGGGCGGCGGCTGGATGACCGGCTGGCGCGTCAGCCGCGCGGCCAACGGGCACAGCGTCGAGCTGGTCCGCCACGCGCTGGAGGCATACTTCGCCGCCCGCCGCGAGGAACTGACCTTCCGCGTCGCTTTGGAGCTCGGCACCGTCAAGAAGCGCGCGTTGGCCGCCAACTACGTGGACACCGCGATCGTCGAGCGCGAGGTCACGCGGATGACCGCCACGGCCGACGATGAGTTGACCAAGTTCGCGCTGGATATCGCCAACGAGGCGGCGTTGGAGGAAACGCGCCGCGTGCGCGACCTCGAAGCGGAGCTGCAACGCGGCGACATCACGCAGAAACGTTTCGAGCGCATGTGCGAGAGCATCGAGAAACGTACCTCCGACGTATCCGACCGCGCCCAACGCGTCGCCGATTGGGTGATCGAGAACATCGGCGAGCGGCTGGAGGCGGCGCTACGAAACCCAGAGCCGCCGCACCGCTGATCTCATTGCAATCGGGAAAGGAGCCCCGTCATGTTCAAACTTCTGATCGCCGCCGTCGTCGTCGCTCTCGTTCTGGGCGCCGGCGGTTATATTTTCACCGAGGTCCGGAAGGCGCCCATCACCGTGGACCTGGAGGAACTGGCGGCCAATCCCGCGCCATACGACGGCAAGGCGGTGACCGTCAGCGGCATCGTGTCCGGCCGCGTCAGCGTGTTCGGGGCCGGCGGGTATCGTATCGGCGGCGCGGGTGACACGGCGCTTCTGGTGGTCGGGCTGAACACCGCGCCGCGACCGGGGGAGCGGATCGTTGTCACCGGCGTGTTCCACGTCGCCGCCGCGCTGGGACCATTCCAGTTGCCCCTGATCGTCGCGCGATGAACCGTCACGCCTGGCGGTCGCGGCCGAATGGCTTGCGCGGCGGTCGCGCTGTCTGGGCTGTTTGGCCATGCCAGCGCCAATCCGTATCGTGGCGGGCTCGCCGGCCGGCGCCATCCGTTGGCTTTTCCGATGCGATTATGCCGCGGGCACGCGCCAGACGAACCAGGTCGATTTGTCCGGTTGGTTTTCGCGGTATTCTTCCCTGTATTCGGCGGGGTCGATCGGCACGGAGATATGGTGCGCCGCGTATTCGGACAGCAGCCCAGGAAAGCTCGCCGATTCCCGGACGCTCGCCGTTTCCGCGAATGTCGAAATGGCGGTGAAACGATGGATGCCGGTTTCCTCGGCCAAAGCGCGGGTGACGGCGGCATTGCGATCCTCGCCTTTGTGCAGTTTCTCAGACACCGAGGTCGGCAGGTCGCGCCGCCGGGGCCGGCCATCGGCGAAGACCTGACGGTCCTCGGCCA
>JAYVXQ010000141.1:0-6438 GCA_043785025.1 Acetobacteraceae bacterium | reverse complement strand
CGCCCATCTCCGCGCCGTCACCGACGGCTTCGTCGAGCGCGCCCGCGGCCTGACCGCGCACAACGAGATCTATGACCTCGAAGACAGCCACACCGCCGAGCACCCCCGCGTCCGCCGCATCAAATCCGCGCAAGCCCAGGACCCGGCGTATGGGGCGCTGACGACGCACCCGAAAATCATCGCCGTATTGCAAGACCTCTGGGGTCCCGACATCCGTTTCGACAGCGCCAAACTCAACCTCAAATGCGCGGGGTTCGGCGCCCCCGTCGAATGGCACCAGGATTGGGCTTTCTACCCGCATACCAATGACGATCTCGCCGCCGTTGGCGTGATGTTCGACGACATGGCGATCGAGAACGGTCCGCTGATGATCATCCCCGGCAGCCATCGCGGCCCCATTCACGATCACCATGCCGACGGCGTCTTCTGCGGTGCGATGGACCCCACCCGGCAGGAGGCCGATTTCACCAAAGCCATTCCTTTATTGGGCACGGCGGGCTCGATCACCGTGCATCACGTCCGCGCCATCCACGGCTCCGCCCCCAACGTCTCCGACCGCGACCGCCGCCTGTTGCTGTTCCAGTTTCGCGCCGCCGACGCCTGGCCCGTCCTTGGTTTCGCCGGAGGCATCCAAAAGTTCAACGATCTGATGGTCGCCGGCCAACCCCGTGAACCGCGGTTGGAAAACGTTCCCGTCCGCCTGCCGCTGCCACCCGCCGCCAAACAAGGCTCGCTCTATGAGAATCAAAAAGGCATGAAGAACCGCTTCTTCACCGAGATGGCGCGATGACCGCCCGCCTCCCGGTCGAGCCGATTTTCGATACGACTCCGCAATTCCACGGCGACGGCCCGCTCGCCCCCATCGTCTACGACGCCTCGGCGCGGGCGTTACGCCAGCGCAGCGTTAATTTCGCCGCCAAACGTTACGTTGACATGATGTTCGTCACCGGCCTCGATCGCGCCACCGCCGACGCGCATTTCCGCCCGCGCGCGGCGGGAGTGCCCGCCGGTCTCTCCGGCCGTCCCGCGGGCCTGAACGTGCAAGCCGATCTGACCGAGGCCGTGACTGACGGCCGCTTCACTATCCACACCGACGCGGCGGATCAACGCGCCATCGTCACCTGGACTGACCCGGATTTCGGCGCCCCCGTTATCGGCCAGGCGATCGCGCGATCCGGCTATGGCGGCATCGTCCTTGGCCAACACGCCACACCGCACTTTACCCCTGTCCCGATCCCGCGCCCAACCGCGAAGCAACCCTGGCCCATCGGCGGCGAGGTCACCCCACCCAAGCCACCCAACGCCGCCATGGAAGCCGCGCTGGACCACTTTCTCGTGCAATCTCCAGGCGTTTACGGGGTGCTGATCGGCGCGCCCGATCGCGTGCTGCTGGAACGCTATTCCGCCTTCGGCGGGCCCAATCGCGCGACGCCCAGTTGGTCGATGACGAAGGCGATCACGAGCACGATTTTGGCCCGGATGATCCATGACGGCTGGATCCACTCCGTCCATGATCCCGCACCCGCCCCGCTGTGGCGCGATCCCCGCGGCATCCATCGCCTGATCACGCTCGATCATTTGATCCGGATGCGTTCGGGTCTCGGCTTTCCGGTTCAGCACGAGGACGGAACGGCCACGCTCGGCTTTGAAAACAGCGCGGTTTATCAGGACGCTTCTGACGCCTTCGACATGGCGCAACGCATGATCGTCGCGACATTGCCTGGCAGTGTGTTCCGTTATGTCAACAGCGGCATGAACGTTCTTGGCGCCATCATTCGCGATCAGATCGAAAAGCGCGGCCTGCCGTATCATCAAACCGTTTATGGCCTGCTCGCCGACCGGCTGAACATGACCAGCTTCCAACATTCCGCCGACATCGCGGGGAATTTCATCGGCTCCGGCGCGGGTTTCGCGACGTTGCGCGACTACGCGAAACTCGGTCTGCTGTATGTGAACGACGGTGTGTGGAACGACGAGCGTCTGCTGCCCGAGGGTTGGGTTGATTACGCGACATCCCCGACCCATACTGGCACCTCCTATGCCGCATGTTTCCGCACCAACGTCGATGGCCGCTTCCCCTCGCTGCCGCCGGAGACCGCATGGGCCGCGGGTGCTTCCGACAACCGCGTCTTCATTCTGCGGCGGCATCGTTTGACCGTCGCCATCAGCAACGAATCCGATCACCCGATGGACCTGGCGGCCCTCGACCGGATGATCGCCACCGCCATCGACACTTTCGCCTGAGGACACCGTCAATGACCGTTCGTAATGTCGCGCGTGAGAAACTCGAACAGGGACACCTCTCCCTCGGCGTCGGCGTCCGCCTGACCCGCAGCGTGGAAATCGCCCCCGCCATGGCCGCCGCCGGCTTCGATTGGCTGTTTTTGGACATGGAGCACGGGACGATGTCGCTCGATGCCTGCGCGCAAATTTCCACCGCCGCGCTCGACGCCGGCATCGCGCCCATCGCCCGTGTGCCGAACCGGGACTATTCCATCGCCACCCGCGCGCTGGATAACGGTGCCATGGGTATCGTCATGCCGCATGTCGATACCGCCGCCGAGGCGCGGGAAGTTGTTGAGAAACTGAAATATCCGCCCATCGGCCACCGCTCCATGGGCGGCATCGGCCCGCATTACGGTCTGCGGACCATGAGCGTCGGCGACGCCGCGAAAGCGCTCAACGCCGCCAACCTCACCATCGTCATGCTGGAAACCCCAATTGCGATCGCCAACGCGGCGGAGATCGCGTCGGTCCCCGGCGTCGACGTGCTGCTGATTGGCACCAACGATCTGTGCGCCGAGATGGGCATCCCCGGCGATTTCGGCAACGATCGCGTCGCCGATGCGTACGGAAAAATGATCGCCGCGTGCGAAACGCATCATAAATTCCCCGGCATGGCGGGCATTTATAACGAGGCGATCATGCCCCGATACATCGGCATGGGCGCGCGCTTCATTCTGTCGGGCCAGGACGCGAGTTTCCTGATGGCGTCAGCCACCGCGCGCACGTCGTTCCTACGCCAGACCCATGGATAAACCGCACGCGTCCATCTGCTCGTCCGGGACCCGCGTGACCCGCGCCTCGCGCGTCCAGATCAGAAAACAGGCGACCGCGCGGCCGGGAAATATCTGGCGCAGCACCGCCCGGTAACTCGCCATCTGCCGGACATAGGCGATCGGCGCCGTCTCCGGCGGTTTCCGGTTGGTCTTGAAATCCACGACCGTCACCCGATCCGGCCGCACCAGCAGCCGATCCACCAGCCCGCCGACGATGAAATCGCCCACCGCCCCCGTCAACGGCACCTCCGCCCGCCCTTCCGGCCCGAACACATCCACCAGATCGGGATGCCGCAAAATCGTCATCGCCTCCGCCGCGATCCCCGCCGCCACAGCCCAACTCAACCCATGCATGGGCTGGGATAAAAACCGCGACGCCGCGTCCATTCGATCCGCCCGCGGAATATCCGGTAAATGTTGCAACAGCGCATGGATCAATTGCCCGCGCTGGAACCGGTCATGGCCATCTTCGATCCGCGCCAACGGCGAGGCACTGCCCGGTATCGGGCCGAATTCGATCCCCTCCGGCCGGCTTGGCGCCAGCGGCATCGGCCGGGCCGGTTCCGCCTGAGGCGCCCGCCCCATGAACTCCGGCATCGGCCGCGCCGTCAGCCCATCCCCCGCATCCGTCTCGATCTCCCGCGCCGCCGTGCGCGCCTCGGCGTAAATCGCGGGACCGGTGGCGGGGATGTCCGTCAGCCGCCGCATGCCGCGCGAAATCGCATTGTACCAGCATGCCTCGTTCGGCATGCCGCGCCCGGGTTTCGCGCCGCAAATCAACAGCCGGTCCTCGGCGCGGGTCAGAGCGACATATAATAGCCGGTTATATTCCTCAGCCTGCCGCGCTTTCACCGCGTCCCGGATCCGCCGCGTCGCCTCGCAATGGTACTCCTTCCGCGGCACCCAGATCGGCACCGTCCGCCCGGAGCCCGGTTCATCCGCCCACAGGATTTTGTCCTTCATCTGAGGCAGGCTGGTGGTGTCCGGTAAAATCACCAAGGGCGCCTGCAAGCCCTTGGCGCCATGCACCGTCAGCACGCGCACCTGATCGCCCGCCGCCTCGGCCTGACGCTTGATCTCCGCGCCCGACCGGCTCAACCAGTGCGAAAACCCCTGCATCGACGGCGGATGCAGCGTCGTATGGCGCAACGCCGCGTTCAGGAACTCATCGATCGGCTCCGCCGCCTCCAGCCCCAACCGCCCCAACAGACGGGCACGCCCGCCCAACGGCCCCAGCGCCTCGGCGAATAAAACGTGAGGCGAAACGAAATCCGCGCGTGACAGCAGCGCGCTGAAAAAACGCCACGCCGCCGTCCATCGCGGCGACTCGCCATGACGCTCGCGCAACATCTCCCATAGCGGCCGCGGGCGTCCGATCGCCAGCGCCATCAGGTCGTCGTCATCCAGCCCGCCCAATGGCGAGGTCAAAAAACTGGCGAAACTCAAATCATCCTGAGGCAGCAACAAAGCCGCACCGAGCACCATCAGATCCTGAACCGCCGGCTCGCTGGTCAGGACCATCCGGTCCAATCCGGCGACCGGCACGCCGCGCGCCTTCAATGCCCGGACCAAGGCCGCGGGCAGGGCATCGCGACGCCGGACCAGGATCATCACATCGCCGGGCCGTAATGGACGGCCTTTGCTCTCCAGCATCACATCGCCGCTGGTCTGCTCGTACAGCCACGCCGCGAGTTCGTCGGCCAAACGCTGGATCGCTGAGACCGCTTTGCGGTAGCCTTCCGGTGCGGCCCATGGCACCGGCGCGTCGGGTGCTGGCGTTTCCGTCAACGGCCATAATTCGACACTGCCGGCCTGGCCCTCGCGATCGGCCCGATGCGCCAGAACCTCAGCGGGCGGCACGACGCCCAACGCCGCGATCGGGTCGGCGAACACCGCGTCCACCAGCCGCAAGACTGGCGGGGTCGAGCGGAACGACACCGTCAGCGGCGAATCGCACCATGCCAGACCGGCGGCCTCGACCCGTTGACGCAAGGTTTGCCGCGCGTCCTCGAACCCCGCGACATCGGCACCCTGAAAGGAGAAGATCGACTGTTTTCGATCGCCGACCGCGAACACCGTGCGGGATTCGTCGCGCGCGCCCAACCCAGAGAAAAACTCGCGCGTCAGCCCATGCGCGATCTTCCATTGATCCGGCGCGGTATCCTGCACCTCGTCCAACAGCAGATGATCCAGCCCGCCGTCCAACTTATACAAAACCCAGTCCGCCCCCGGATCGACCAGCAAGGCGCTGCCGCGGTCGATCAGATCGTCGAATTCCAGCAACCCGGAGGCGTCTTTGCGCTGCTGATACCGCTCCAGCAACGGCGCCGCGAGCCGGGTCAGAGCCTCGGTGATCGCGGCGGCCTCGGCCGCGCAGGCGTGTTCGTTGGCTTGCCCGACGCGCTCCGCCTCCCGCAGTATTTGCTTCAGCAGATCGGGATTTTTCCTGTCCTGGTCCTTGCTCACCAAATACCCAGACGCCCGTATCGTTCCGGCATCGGTGAACAGAGATTCGTACCAGTCACCCCAGGCCGCGGCCCGTTGCGCTTGTGTCAGAGACAGCCACGCCAGCATGCCCTCAGCCCGCTCTTTTGGCGCTTTCCCAACATGCGCCGCGATCTCCCGCAGCGCCTCCCGCAAGGCCGCTTCGTCCGGCCAACGCACCGCCGCCGCGATCACCGCGTCGCGATCCGCGTCGGTAACACCCAGGAGGCGCCGCCGCGCCGCCGCCTCACCCCATTCCCCGGCCATGGACTGGCGCCAGTGGGCCTTCAATCCGGTCACCAGAGTGGCGAACCCATCCAGCGGCACGATGCCCGCCAGCCGGTTCAGCGCCGCTTCCAGAAACGGTTCGGCGTTGCTTGCCCCGCGCGGGCGCACCGAGGCCAACGTGGCCTCCCGCGCCTCGGTCATCGCCTCCTCGGCGTCGCGGTCGTCGGCCAGTTTGAAATGCGGCGATAGCATGGCCTCCAGCGGAAACCGCCGCAGCAGCGACTGGCAGAACGCGTGGATCGTGCCGATGCGCATCCCGCCGGGCAGGTCCAGCACCCGCGCGAACAACGACCGGGCCCGCTGCATCGCCGCCTGGTCCGGCGCGATCGCGAGGCCGCGCAACGCCTCCGCCAGAGCCGCGTCGTCCAGCATGACCCACTGCCCCAACCGGTGCTGCAGCCGCAACGCCATCTCCGCCGCCGCCGCCTTGGTGAAGGTGAGACACAGGATCCGGTCCGGCCTGGCACCCCCCACCATCAACCGCAACAGCCGGTCGGTCAGCAGCCGCGTCTTCCCCGAGCCCGCCGAGGCCGCGACAAACGCCGATACCGCTGGATCGGACGCCGCGCGCTGCCGCGCCTCAGCCTCTTGCCGCGGCGTGATCACG
>JAYVXQ010000140.1:0-6438 GCA_043785025.1 Acetobacteraceae bacterium | reverse complement strand
CTGATCATTCTGATGGTGGTGAAGGTCATCGTCGGGCTGCGCGTGTCGGAGGAAGAGGAGCGCGAGGGGTTGGATTTGGTGCTGCATGGCGAGCAGGTGCTTTAGAGATAGAGCATCATCCGATCAGGTGGCCACATCTGACCGGATAAAGATGCTCGCCAAAACAAATACTTAGAGCGCGATCGTCGGAAGTTGAACCAACTTCAGACGTGAATCGCCCTCTGAAACTTAACAAACGCGGACCTTGATCGCGTCAACCTGACGCGATCAAGGTCTGGAGCGAGTTCCGTGAGCCAACGCGATCGGAATCCGCTCTGGTGTAGACCTCGTGGGGCGCGTTAGACGATAACGCGCCCCCATTACTGACTGAACGGAAACAGGACGAACGACCATGAGAATGACGCATCTCTCCTTTCGGACGTGGCTGCTGGCGGCGACCTCTCTCACAGCTTCTGGCCTGACCGCGGCGGCCCCGGCGATGGCGCAAACCTCACCCGCGCCGACCGCCTCTCCCGCCGCACCAGCCGCACCAGCCGCACCAGCCGCGGACGCGCCGCCGCCCGGTTATTGGATCAACGGCATTCATTTGTCCGCGCAGTTGCAGGCCGGCATCCTGGCCAACCCGGCCGGGCCCAAATTGAATGACGGGCATCTGTTCACCGACCGGCCCAATACGCCGATGCTGAACCAGATCCTGATCGGCGCCGAAAAGAAGCTGGATCCCAAAGCGACCGGCTGGGACTGGGGCTTTAAAGTCTCCGCGATGTATGGCTCGGACGCCCGTTACATCCACACATTGGGCCTGACCGAGCAGGCGTTACCCAAGGATCAGCGCAACCAGATCGACATCGTCGAGGTCAGCGGATCCATTCACTTTCCGGGCATCGGCGAAGGCGGGCTCGACCTGAAAGCGGGCATGTACGCGACGCCGTTGGGCTACGAGCTGATCGATCCGGCGACCAACGCGTTTTACTCGCACTCCTACATTTTCAACTACGGACTGCCGTTCAAGCATACCGGCTTCATCCTGACCGAGCATCTGACCAGCGTCGTCGATCTGTATCTCGGCCTCGACACCGGCAGCAACACGACGTTTGGCCCGAATGGCGAGACCAACAGCTCGCTCGGTGGGATCGTCGGCTTCGGATTGAACCTGATGGAGGGCAATCTGACGATCCTCGCGCTGTCGCATATCGGCGCCGAGCAGGCGAGCCGGGCGCTGTCACCCGTTTACAGCGCGTCGAAGTATTTGCGGTCCTATAACGACGTCGTCGTCACCTGGAAGGTCAACGACAAGCTGACCGTCGCCGGCGAAATCGACTACGCGCGTGACGAGTTCGGCGGCATCATCACCCGTGGCCGTCCGGCCGCGGCGAACGCGTTCGGCGTCGCGGGTTATGTGTCCTACGCGACGTCGGACACGTTGACCCTGAACGCGCGGGTCGAGGTGTTCCGCGACGATAATGGCTTCTTCGTCGCCCGCTTCCCCGGCAACTATGACAACGTGAACGCGCAGAAGGGCCTCGCGAACACCTCGGTCGCCGCGGTGCCCGCGACCTATGGCTCGATCACTCTGGGCTTGACCTATAAGCCGCCGGTGCCCGCCGTCATCACGGGCCTGGTCATCCGCCCCGAAGTGCGCTTCGACCAGTCATTGGGTGGCAATAAGACGTTCAACTACAGCAATGTCAGCCGGACCTATAAGGACAGCAGTTCCTTCACCGTCGGGTCGGATTTCGTCCTGACGTTCTGATCGCGAAACCGCGATCGGGACGGGCCGGATCCTGATGGGGTCCGGCCCGTTTCGTTGTGACGCCACTCCAAGAAAAATTCCCGCCGGGATTAAGGGTTCGTCAATCCCCCGCCGCTAGGGTTCCGCCATGGACCTGACCGTCTGCATCTGCACCCATAACCGCCCAGACTACGTGCGCGACTGCCTGATCGGGCTGGACCGCCAGAGCGTTCCGGCCGGCCGCTTCGATATCCTGATCGTCGACAGCGGCTCCGGCTGGGATGTTCACGCCGATCTGGCGGGCCAAATCGCGGCGCGCCCCCGGACGCGTTTGATCCGGCTGGACATCCCCGGCGTCAGCGCCGCCCGCAACGCCGGGGCCGCCGCGGCGCGCACCGCCTACATCGCCTATATCGACGACGACGCCATCCCCGCCGAGGACTGGATCGAAGCCATCCTCGACGCCCTCACCCGCCACCCCGGTCCCATCGCCGTCCTCGGCGGGCGCATTCTGCCGAAATGGGAGGCGCCGTTGCCCATCTGGTGGCCGGAGAGTCTGGTCGGCGTGCTGTCCATCATCACCCATGAGGGCGAAGGCGCCTACCGCTCCCTCGATCTGCCACCGGGGTTGGAGCCGTACGCGGCGAACATGGTGGTTCACGTACCCTCGCTGCGCGCGCATGGCGGTTTCGGCCAGGGCATTGGCCGGATCGGCGGCGCGCTGCTGTCGGATGAGGAGGTGCAGATCGCCTGGCGGCTGCAGGACGCCGGTCTCGAGGTCCGCTACGACTCCCGGATCCTGGTGTTCCATCAAATCCAGGCGCGGCGATTGAACCCCGCGTGGTTGTTGTCGCGGCTGTATTGGCAAGGCGCTTCGACCGTCATGACACGGCGGCTTCTGGGCTATCGCGTCGCGGTCTGGCGGGAATTGCCGCGCCGGCTGCTGGTGCTGACGTTGTGCGCGCCGATGGCGTTGTGGCCCCGCGCCTCGCCCCATTGTCTGGCGTTGCGCTGGCGGTTTGCCTACGCGGCGGGTTTCGTACGCGCGGCGCTTGGCTGGGGGGTCACGCGGGCGGCATGGCGGGCGGGCGCCCCATCAAACCCGGTACCGTCATGATTCTGTATCAATGGCGCGGGCCCGTGCGCAATTTCGGCGATGAACTCAATGGCCTGATCTGGCCGCGTTTATTGCCGGATTATTTCGACGACGATCCGGCGGCGCGGTTTCTCGGTATCGGTTCGATCCTGGATCAGCGGCACGACCCGGCCGCGATCAAATGGGTCGCGGGCTCCGGCTATGGCGGGTACGAGGCGCCGATCGCGTTGGACGCGACCTGGCGCATTCACTGGGTGCGCGGTCCCCGCACGGCGGCCGTACTGGGTTTGCCACTGTCCCTGGGGATGGGCGATCCCGCCTCGCTGCTG
Organism: Acetobacteraceae bacterium; assembly: GCA_043785025.1. GTDB lineage: Bacteria > Pseudomonadota > Alphaproteobacteria > Acetobacterales > Acetobacteraceae > Rhodopila. The sequence goes on along the minus strand of JAYVXQ010000140.1, from coordinate 3,281 downwards.
CCTCTCACGGGACTTTCGCCGCTCGTAAAGCCCAGTACCGTGGGGTTTATGCCGCATTTCGAAAGCAACAGCCGGGGCGCATGGGCTGAGGCCGCTTCCGCCGCCAGCGTCACGCTGATCGACCCGAGCGGCGATCCTCGGGCGATCCTGGACGCGATCGGCGCCTGCCGCGTGCTGATCAGCGAGGCTCTGCATGGCGTCATCGTCGCCGACGCCTTGCGCATTCCCTGGATCGCGATCCAGCCGCTGATGCCGATCCACCGGCCGAAATGGGCGGATTGGGCGGATGCGCTCGACCTGGATCTGAACGCCCGGCCGCTACGCCCCTCAACGGCGCTGGAGCGCGCCTGGCGGTCCCCACTGTCCCGGTTTCACGCGGGACGAGAGATGCTGGAGCAGCGCGCGCATCCTCTGCGCTGTCTTGGCCGCGCGGGTCATATCGAGCGAGCGGCCGGGGCGTTGCGCGCGGCGGCGGCGGCCGATCCGATGTTGTCGCGCGACAGCGCGCTCGATCGGTCGCAAACGCGGATGATGACGGCGATCGAGGCGATCCGGCGCGGTCCGGCATTGCCGTCTAGTCCGCCGGCGCGGACGGTTTTGGCCGCGCGTGGCGCCGCATGAACACCAGCAGCAACAAAGGCGGGACAACCGTCAGCATCATCAGCCGGTAATCGTTGCTGTAGGCGATGATGCGGGCCTGGTGATCGATCATCTGATCCAGCAGCGCCGCCCCGCGGCGCGTCGCCGGATCCAGCAGCCGCGACACCGGATCGCCCCATTGCAACATCCGATCGAACGGCGTGATCCCCGCCGCGATATCGGCGTGGGTGACCTGCACGCCGCGGGTCAGCGAGAACGACGTGACCGAAATCCCGATCGCCGAGCCGATGTTGCGCGCCAACGATTGCAGTGCCGTGCCCTCCCCGCGCAGTTGCGGCGACAGGGTTGTGTACGCCATCACCGATAACGGATTAAATACCAGGCCGATCGAAAATCCCTGCATCACCAGCGTGACCAGCATCGCGCCGCGCGAAATGTCGGGGGTCCAGCAGCTCATTTGAAACAGCACGAAGCCCAGGATGATGAGGCCGGCGGCCATGATCTTGCGTTGGTCGACCAGCATGCCCAACCGGCTGGCGAGGAACATCGACGCCATCGTGCCGATCCCGCGCGGCGCCATCGCCCATCCCGCCGTGTCGACCGGATAGCCCGCGAGATTCTGTAAATAGGGTGCGAGCAAAACTCCGGACGACTGCATCACCGACGACACACAGAACACCATCACCATGCCGGAGCTGAAGTTCCGGTCGGCGAACAAGCCCGGTGACAAAAACGGCCGGTCGGATGTCACCATGTGCACGGTGAACAGATAGAATCCGAGGCCCGCGATCACCAATTCGATGATGATCTCGCGCGAGGAAAACCAGTCCAGCTCCTGCCCGCGATCCAGCATCAGCTGCAGCGCGGCGCAGCCCAACGCCAACACACCGAAACCGTACCAACTGAATTTCAAATGCGATTGCGGTTGCGACTTCGGCATGAACAGTATGAGGCCGGTAATCGACAGAATGCCGAACGGCAAATTGACGTAGAAGACGTAACGCCAACTGAACATCTCCGTCAGGTAGCCGCCCAATGTCGGCCCCATGATCGGGCCCATCGTCACGCCCATCGAGAAGATCGCCATCGCCTGCGCCCGTTGCGAGAACGGATAGATGTCGAGCATCGTCGCCTGCGACAACGGCGCGATCGCCGCCCCGCAAATACCTTGCAACAGGCGGAAGGCGACCAGTTGTTCCAGCGTCTGCGCCGCGCCACACGCCATCGATGCGACGGTGAACCCCGCGAGGCAGCCGATGAACAGTTCCTTCCGCCCGAACCGCCGCGCCATCCAGCCAACCGGCGCGGTCATGATCGCGGCGGCGATGACATAGGAGGTCAAAACCCAGGTGATTTCATCCGCCGAGGCCGACAACCCGCCCTGCATATAGGGCAGCGCCACGATGGCGATCGTCGAATCGAGCGTCTGCATCAGCATCGCCAGCATCGCCGAGGCGGTGATCAGGCCGCGATAGGGCACCCGCGTCATTTCGGGGCCCACGGCGACGGGCCCGAGGCGTCTGACCCCGAGGAGTCGAACCCGGAGGAGCCGGGCCCGGAGGACTCGGGTCTGGAAACGGCGGCCGCGCGTTCCGGGCTTTGTCCCATGGTTTCCTGGACTGATCGTTCGTTGCGCGCATAGTGCCGCCGTTTGCCCGGGAACGCCACACCCGAACCAGGCGTCGCCGCATCGCGGGAGATTCCTTGCGCGTCCAGCCCGCCCGGCCATATGCTAAGGCATGACCGATATGCACCACACGCGAGTCCTGATTGTCGGCGCGGGACCCGCGGGATACACGGCGGCGATCTATGCGGCGCGCGCCAACCTGAAGCCCATTTTGGTCACGGGGCTACAGCCGGGCGGGCAACTGACGATCACCACCGACGTGGAAAACTATCCGGGCTTCGCCGACGTCATCCAGGGCCCCTGGCTGATGGAGCAGATGGAAGCGCAGGCCCGCCACGTCGGCACCGAAATCCGGAACGATATCATCACGTCAGCCGATTTTTCGCGCGCGCCCTTCCGGTGCGTCGCGGATTCAGGCGACGTCTACACCGCCGACACGATCATCATCGCCACCGGCGCGCAGGCCCGCTACCTCGGGCTGCCATCGGAGGAAGCCTTGTTGGGCCGGGGCGTGTCGGCCTGCGCGACCTGCGACGGGTTCTTCTATCGCGGCAAGCGGGTCGCGGTGGTCGGCGGCGGCAACACGGCGGTTGAGGAAGCGCTTTACCTCACGCATCACGCCGACCAGATCACGCTGATCCACCGCCGTGATCAATTGCGGGCGGAGAAGATCCTGCAAGACCGGCTGTTCGCGCATCCGAAGATCTCAGTGCTGTGGAACAAAACCGTGGCCGAGGTCGTCGCCGGCGGCCAGCCCGAGGGTGTCACCGGACTGCGGTTGATCGACACCAAAACCCAGGCTGAAAGCGGGCTCGATATCGACGGCGTGTTCATCGCCATTGGCCACTCCCCGGCGACCGAGGTGTTTCGCGGGCAGGTCGCCATGGACAAGGATGGGTATATTCAGACCGCGGCTGGCTCGACCCGCACATCGGTCCCCGGTGTGTTCGCGGCCGGCGATGTGCAGGACAAGATTTTCCGCCAGGCGGTGACGGCGGCGGGCACGGGATGCATGGCGGCGCTGGAGGCTGAGAAGTTCCTGGCCGAACCAGCG
>JAYVXQ010000139.1:0-19208 GCA_043785025.1 Acetobacteraceae bacterium | reverse complement strand
GATCCGCCATGCCACCCTCCAAAGACCCGCCGTGTATTGTATACCCGGGGTTCGTGGAAATTCGGGTATACGCCCCCCCCCTGGGCGCCCAGGGGGGGCGCCCAGGGTTGGCGTGGCGGCGGGCGCGAAACCAAAACGATACCCGGATTTCTGAGTGATCCGGGTATATTTGTTTGGGCGAGCATCTTTATTCGATCAGGTGTATCCACCTGATCGAATAACGCTTTAGCGGCTCAGATATTTCTCCGCCAATGTCGCGTACCAGGACGATCCGACGGGTAGGATTTCATCGTTAAAGTCGTAACGCGGATGATGCAGCAGGGGTTCGTCCGGACCCCGGCTGCCGCCCAACATTAAATAGGCGCCCTGTTTCTCGTTGAGCATGTAGGCGAAGTCCTCGCCACCCATGGTCGGAGACGGCATGTGTTTGACGCGCGCCTCCCCCGAGATCGTGTTCGCGACCGCCACAGCCAGGGCCGTCGCGTCCTCATCGTTGACCGTGGCCGGGGCGTGGCGGCTGAATTTCACCTCGGCCGTCGCGCCGAAACTTTCCGCGATGCCTTTGGCGAGCCGATGCACGCCTTTTTCGATGATCTCGCCAACTTCGGGCCGGAACCAGCGGGCGGTGCCTTTCATGACGACGCGCTCAGGCAGGATATTATAGGCGTCGCCGCCGGAAATATGACCGATGGATACGACCCCGCCCTGGATCGGCTCCATGTTACGGGACACGATCGTTTGCAGTGCGTTGACGATATTCGCCGCGACCACGACCGCATCGACCCCTTGATGGGGGAAGGCGCCGTGACTGCCTTTGCCGGTGATGGTGATGTCGATCCAGGCCACGGCGGCCATGACGTCGCCAGTGCGCCAGATAAACGTTCCCGCGGGGGCCTGAGGCCAGTTGTGAAGCCCGAAGACCATGTCCATCGGGCATTTTTCGAACAGCCCGTCTTTGACCATCTTGTCGGCGCCCGCTTCGAACTCCTCGGCGGGTTGGAAAATCAGATATACAGTCCCGTCGAAGTTTCGGGTTTCCGCGAGGTATTTCGCGGCACCCAATAACATGGTGGTGTGACCGTCATGTCCGCAGGCGTGCATGACGTTGGGGGTCTGGCTGGCATGCGGCAGGCCAGTTTCCTCGTGGATCGGCAAGGCATCCATGTCGGCGCGCAGCCCGATCGCGCGCTTTGAGGAACCGCCACGGATGACGCCGACCACGCCGGTTGTCGCCATGCCCGTGATGATCTCGTCGACGCCGAACGATTTCAATTTTTCCTGAACCGTCGCCGATGTGCGGAACTCCTGCATCGACAATTCAGGATGGGCGTGTAAATCGCGGCGCCATTCGGTCATGTCCGCGTGAAATTCCGCGATCCGGTTGATGATGGGCATGGCACGCTCCGTGTTTCAGGCAATTAGACGAGATTCATGGGCGGGCGGAAAGGTCAACGCAAGCCCAGTGGCGAGGTCGATCGGGGTGATTTTCAGAGTTTCGCGCATGGGCGTGATGTCGAAGGCCTTGTTTTCCAGCAGGCGGCGGACCTCCTTCGGTCCGATAGTCGGCAGACCTGGAATGACATGAGTTAGAGTCGCGGCGGCGATCATGACGGAAGCCGGTAAATTGACGAACCAGGGGGGGCGCGTGCCGGCCGCGAGGGCGATGGCCAGGATGAAAGCGCGGTATGGCATTGGCTCGGGGCCGGCGATGACCAGGGTCTCCGGACGGGTCCATGGGTAGGCCAGGGCGGCAAGGATCGCGCGGGTTACGTCATCTTGATGGATCGGTTGCACCAGCGATTCGCCGCCCGCGGGCAGCGGCAAGATGGGTATGCGCCGGATCAAATTCGCGAGCCGTTGGACATTGTCCTCCCCTTGGGCACCATAAATCATGGTGGGGTGCAACATCACTCCGCCACGGCCAGAGTTGAGGAACGCCGCTTCTCCGGCGAGCACACCGCGGCCATGTTCGTCGGGCCAGCGGGTGAATTTTCGTGTGCTGCCGAGAAATATCAGCCTCGCGTCAGAAGGCGCCGCGGCGATGACCTGGGGCGCGTGACGGGCATGGGCGCAACTGACGATATGGGTCGCGTCTCGCAGGGCCGCGGACAGGCGGCCGGGTTCCGTCAAATCGGCCACGCGAGCCGTGATGTCGAAACCCGTGGCGTGCCATTTGGCGCTATCGCGGACAATGGGGATCAATCGTTGTCCCACTGTGGCGGCCAGGGCGATGCCGGAACGGCCGGACGCTCCGATCACATGTATCTTAAAATCATTCATCCCCTATCCAGCCAGAGATTGCATCGCGCCGACAAGGCGGTTAGCCACGCGCGGTCATGAGAATGTTTGATCCTGTTGGGCGTCGGGCAGTGGTGTTGGGATTGGGCTGCGTGCCGGTCGCCGCCCATGCGGAACGACCATTGGTCGCGGTGGCCAGTTTCTCGATCCTGGCGGATATGGTCCGGCGTGTGTCGGGTGATCTCGTTCATGTCGTCAGTTTGGTGCCGCATGACAGCGACTCTCATGTTTATCAGCCGACCGCCGCCGATTCGCGGAGCCTGTCGACGGCGGGTGTGATCGTCGAGAACGGGTTGGCGCTGGAAGGTTGGATGGCGAGGCTTGGTGAGGCCGCCAGGTTTCGAGGTGTTCGGATCATCGCGACCGCGGGGATCAAGCCCAGGAATCTGGATGGGCAGAGTGATCCCCATGCCTGGCAGGATCCGCGCCTGAGCGTCACGTATGTCAGGAACATCGCCGCCGGCCTGGCCGCCGCCGATCGAGATCACGCGGAGAATTACCGAGCGAATGCCGCTGCCTATATTTCCGAGATAGAAAGTTTGGATGCCTGGATCGAGAGCCGGTTCGCGAGCATTCCAGTGGCGGCGCGGCGGATTATCACGACGCATGATGCATTTGGATATTATGGTGACCGATACGCGATCAAATTTCTCTCCGCACAAGGAATCGCGACAGATTCGGAGCCCTCGGCGAAGGGAATCATGACCTTGATCACTCAGATACGGCGTGAAAAGGCGCGGACGGTATTTTTGGAGAATATGACCGATCCCAGGCTCGCGCGGATGCTGGCGAGCGAAACGGGGGCGACTGTTTCGGGACCATTATATTCCGACGCGCTGTCGGGGCCCGATGGTCCGGCGCCGGATTATTTGACGATGTTGCGATATAATACGACCTGGTTCGAGCGCGCCATGAGGGCGGTATGACGGCGACGGTCGAAGAGTTGTTCGTGTCATTGGACGCGTTGGGGATCGCGCATTCCACATTATCTCATCCGCCGATTTTCACGGTTGAGGAGGGGCGCGCGTGGCACGACATTATTCCAGGCCTGCACTGCAAAAATCTGTTTTTAAAAGATAAGAAAGGCGCGATTTGGCTGGTGGTGATGCCGGGTGATAAGCGGGCCGATTTGAACTCGCTGGATAAACGGATCGGCTCGGCGCGGTTATCGTTCGGTCAACCGGCGTTGTTGTTGGAGGTGCTTGGTTTGACGCCGGGCGCGGTGACACCGTTTGGTGTTGTGAATGACATCGGACGGCGCGTCACGGTGGTTGTCGATGAGGATTTGCTGAAAAGCGAGCAGGTTAATTTTCATCCGTTGCATAACGCGGCATCGACCACGCTCCGATCGTCTGACCTTCTGGTGTTCTTTCGGTCGCTCGGGTATCAGCCTCTGATTGTGAATTGCGGACCCTGATCAGACGCCGAAAATGCTTTTCCTGACGTCGACCATGTCCTGATCAGATGGTGTGGGAGGGTTTTCAGGCGACGTCTGGGAGGATGTTTCCTTAATGGAGAACGGTGTATCGCGGATTTCCCAGTGATGTCCCTGGCCCCAGATGGCAACGCCTCCGCCGGTGTCATCGGCGTACCATCCGTCGTGAAGCTCGACGACGTTAAAGCCCATTCCTCGAGCGTTGCCGGGTTGTCCGGTGCAGAAGAAATCATGCGTGCCGCCTTGGGCGAGTGCCGGGGTTTTTCGTGTCAGGCGGATTTGCGGTCCGTCTGGGATGTCTCCCTGGGTGCGAATGATGAAAATCATTGGCCGGTTTCCGCCATGAAACGAGAGACGGTGGCGACGAAGGCGTCGGGTTGTTCGAGTTCAGGGTGATGACCGGCGTTAGCGATTTCGATGAAGCCGGCGTTGGGGATCAAATCAGCGAAAGCGCGTCCGTATCGCGGAGTGACCACGCGATCGGACTCGCCCCAGATCAATAGTGTCGGTACGGCGATGCGATGAAGCCACTGTTTCAGGTTCGGATTGAACATATGCGGGCGCCATGCGTAGAGGCAGAGCGAATCCCAATTCCGCGCCATGCTGATCATATCCTGATCGGACATTGAGTCATCGATCATCGATTGCCACCCTACTCCATACGTGCCGGATGGGCGGCGACTGGGGTCATGCCACCCGTGTTGCTGGAGTTCGCGCGGATCCGTATTAAAAAAATGGGTGATATCGCGTTCTTCGCGGCCGCCGATCTTGATCCCGACGCTATCAACCAAGATGAGGCGCCGAAGATTTTTCGGCCGCGTGACCGCCAATTCCGCCGCGATCCACCCGCCGAATGAAAATCCGATCACGGTTACTTCGGTGGACGTCAATGAATCTAAAATAGTGTGATATAGGTTGATTAAATCGTACATCGTATCAAAGTCTGGCGGTAGCGGGGAGGTTCCAAAGCCGGGGTGCGACGGAGCTATTAGCTTTCCTGTTTTCGCCAATCGATCGATGAACGGCGCGGTCGGGTGTACGGGGTGAATTCCGTGAATCAGCAGGATCGGGGGGCCTTCGCCCGTTGCCAGGATTTCCAGTTCGACGTGCCCGATCCGCTTCCGCGTCAGCATGATGCGTCGACCGGAGGAAGATCTTGTAATTGCGGCAGGACGTCCCTCGCGACCCGATTGAAACTTTTCACCGCCTCGGCATGCGTGACCAGTCCCTGTCGCGTCATCATGATGATGCGACCGACGCCGCCGACGCGTTGCCGAAAATCTTTGATTTGTCGGGCGACGGTATCGGGATTGCCGCAGAACATCTGGCCTTGGCGAATTAGCGCGTCCACTGAAAGATCCGTGGGGCGCTTTGAGGCGCCAGCGCGCCACGCGGCGGGAGTCATTTCGGGAGCAATTTGTCCGGGAAGAAATTTGGACATTTGAGGGGCGCTTTTCATGCTGACTGTGAGAAACCAAGGTATTTTTTGACCGATCCTTTGGGCTTCTTCATCGGTATCGCCGACGTAGCAAAATGCCATGTATGAAAAGCGATCTTCCTTCGCGGTTGGAAGTCGCGCCGCATCGCGCGCGGATTTGTACGCGTTAAACGCCGCGCGGGTGCGATCATATCCGCCGAACAGTAAAGTGTTGATCATGCCGCGCCGGCCGAGTTCGGCGCAGGTCGCAAGATCGCTGGTGGCGGCCCAAAATTCTGGACGGGGTTTTTGCCAGATACGAGGCCAGACATTGACATGGGCGTGGGTGAAAAACCTGCCCTCCCAACTGAACGGACCGTCGTGGCTGGTGAGGCATCTTTCGATCAGGTCGATCGCCTCCCATTCGCGCTCGCGGATCCGCATTGGGTTCGCGTCGCCGGACACCATTTCAGTCGCACCGGATTTAACAAAACCGATGTCGAGCCGGCCGCGAGAGATGACATCGATTGTCGCGTATTCGGTTGCGACGCGCACCGGGTCAGGGCGGACCGTGATCAGAGTTCCCAGCGATAAAATCCTCACTTTCTTCGTCAGCGCCGCCACGATCCCCGTAATGACCGGGCTTGCGGCCCAAAGATTGTTGATGCCAGAATGATGCTCATTGGTGACAATATTCAGGCCAATTTCGTCACACAGCCGGTACTCTTCCCAGATTTCGTCATATAGCGTGGCGGCGATTTCCGGCTCGCAATATCGGCTTGGTAAACTGGCGCGAACCGAGGGAGCGGCGTCCAGGACCTCAGCCGGTACGAAGGGATAGGGATTTTCACAATGATTCCACAATTCCATACCCACATTTTCCTGAGCGATGGTTGGATGCGAATTGGCTATTTCACTTTTATTGGCGTCGCGGATCGCGGCGAGAGAATTGGTTGAGTTTATCCGAGGCATCGTCGATAGAGAGCGATCAGACGTTCCCAGTGACGTTCCGCGGCGGGTTTATCGTAACACCAACGTTGCGGGAAGGCGAAGCCGTGATGGACGTCCGGATATATTTCTAATTCGCCGGAGTTACCGGATTTTTCGAATAGTTGTTTGAGTTCCGCGACCATTGGCAGCGGCGCGAGCTCATCATGTTCGGCGCATGCGATGTAGAGTTCGCCTTTTGTTTTCGCGAGATTCAGGTGCGGGCTTTCTTCATTCTCCGACACAAGCCATGTGCCGTAGAACGACGCGGCGGCGGCGATCCGATCTGGAAAGCGCGCGGCGGCTGCCAAGGAATAGGGGCCGCTCATGCAATACCCATGCGTTCCGACGGCGCCCGATTTCGCTGGTTTCTGATGATCGGCGAATGCGATCATCGATGCGATATCGTCCATTACCGGCGGGATGGTCATCTTTGTCCGCACGGCGCGCATTCTGGCCTGCTCCGCGCTTCCTTTGGTCGTTACGTCGGGTCCGTATTTGGTGTCGCGTCCCGCGCGGTAATAAAGGTTGGGCAACATGACATAGAACCCCACGGTGGCGAGGCGACGGGCCATGTCATAGAGTTCATCACGGATCCCCGGGGCGTCCATCAGCATGAGAACTGGCGGATGGGCGCCTCGCTCCGGGTGGACGATCAGTGTTTCCATCGCCCCGTCTTTAGTGGCGATATCGAGCGTTTGTTCGATCACGGCTGTATCTCCCCAGCGTTTCCGCCGGGAGGATTCCACTTCGCCGCGGGTTGAGCAACCGGCGTTAATGTAGCCCGTAGAACTTCATGGCGCTTCCGGCCATGACCTCTCGCACCGTATTGGGGGATGCATCGCTGAGCAGTTTCCGAACCATATCCGGCGCGCCTGGAAAGAAGCCGTCGGGGTGAGGATAATCGGTGGCCCAGAGGATCTTATGCGGACCGATATGTTCGGCGAGCACTTTGAGGCAGGTCTCCACCGGTTCGAACGCGATCCAGCAATTGCGTTCGAACAATTCGCTGGGGCGGGTTTTCAGGCCGGAGTCATTAAACCCGATATCATCGAAATGACGGTTCATTCGATCGAGCCAGGGGGCGATCCAACCGCCGCCGGATTCCAGGAAGCCGATGCGGATTTTTGGATGGCGTTCGCAGACGCCGCCCCAGATGACGGCGAGGCAGGCCATCATCATTTCCATGGTGTGGGAGACGATGTGTCGTGCGCCCCGGCCCTCAAACCTGTCCGTCCCGACCTGGGGCATGCCGGCGCCGGCGCCCTCATGAAAACAAACGGACATGTCGAGTTCCTCGGCCGCTCGCCAGAATTTCTCGTAGACTGGCTGATCGATCATTTTGTCGCTGTAGGGATTAGGACGAATGAACGCCGCTTTCATCCCGAGAGTTTTGCGGGCGAACCGCATCTCCTCGACCGCGAGATCCACGGACTGAAGTGGTATCATGGCCACGCCGAACAGGCGGTCAGGATAGGGTTTGCAGTAATCCGCCAGCCAACGATTGTACGCCCGGGCGACGGCGGCGGCGAGTGGTGGGTCTTTGACCGCGCCGCAAAACAAGCCGACGCTTGGGAACAGAAACGCCGCGTCGATCCCGTCCTGATCCATGTCGGGAATGCGCGCGTGCGGATCGAATCCGCCTTTTTTACCTTGTTCATATTCCATGGTGTCATCCACCACGATCCCGTCTCGCGCACCGACCGCGCCGATCGCGCCCATGCCTTTTTTGCTGCCGAGGACTTGCTCCTCGACAAGGAGACGTTCCTTGCCGTCGGTGTCTCGGATGAGGCGCGGAGCACGATCGCGGAATTTCGGGTCGATGTAATCGTCCCAAAGGGTAAGGGGCTCCAGGATATGGCCGTCGGCATCGATCACGTTATAGGTACGGGTCATGACACGCTCCTCTTTTGTTCGCGACGATTGCTTCTGAAGGCCAGCAAACGTCGCACCCCGCGCGGCGCGGAGCAAGTCGAGGGCATGTGTCCGAGTGGATGACTGGCGTTCGTTTCAGATGGGTTCGCGTAGAAAACGCTCCACCAGCGCCATGGCCCGATCGCGTTTGGCGAAGGTTTGCGCACGTTGTTGATTGCGTGCGCCGGATGTGAGGTAAAAGCGTTCGTATAGTTCAACTCGTGAGGCAAGAGCGGTTCCCGCGTAGTCCCATGCGAGGCGGAACAGCCGGATGCGACGCTCGGCGGTGACGTCGTTGGCGCCACGCAGATATTTGTCGATGTAAGGCCTGAGATCGGCGTTTTTCATCATATGCCAGGTCGGGGTCGCCAGGAGATTGTGGGATCCCAGAAGTTTAATGATTTCGTTCGCGCGTGGCATCCAGAAGGGCATGGACGCGCGCAGCGCCTGCATCGGATCGGCGTTGGGGCACCAGACCCCGTTGCTCCATTCAACAGGGTGGTCTTCGGCGTTTTCCACGGCGGCGCGGGCGAGTTCCGCATAGCTCCATAATTCGCCGAGCATTTGTTGCGCCACCGGACTTTTATCACCAATCGCCTCGGTCATCGCGGTGCCAAGGGCCCAGGCGAATTCGAGTTTTGTGGAGGCGCGGACCATGGTTTGCTGCATGACGTTGCCGTTCCAACTGCGCGTCATGACCTGGTTATAGACTTTGACGTTTGCATCGATAAAAAGTCGATCACGTGGCACTTCGACGTCATCGAATATAACGAAAGCGTCTTGTTCATCGAACCGGGATGATAACGGAAAATCAAATTTGTTTTCAGTTCCGGCGACGCTGTCCCGGCAGATGAATTTGAGGCCGGGTGTCGCCATGGGAATGCAGAAGGAGACGGCGAATTTATCGCCATCCGGAGGCAACGGTCTGCCGGGGTATACGGCCAGTTCGTCCGCGAACGGCGCCAGTGTCGACAGGATCCGTGCGCCGCGTACGATAATGCCGTGCGAGGTTTCGCCGACTTTCCGTAAAATGACGTCGTTTTCCTGACCAGGGATTTCGTCAGTCGCTTTGTTGATCGTGGGATGGATCAACGTGTGTGTGAGGCAGATATCCTTACGGCGAAGGAATTTCTGATATTCGACCTGGCGGGCGGCGCCGGCTTCGTTGCCATGTTCGGCCCATTCATCCCGGCAGCCGGCGAACCCGGCGTAGGTTACGTTCATATAATCCGGCGTGCGTCCCATGACGCCAACCGTATGTTCGGAAATGCGGCGCAGACCTTTGTGGCGCTGCTTTATATCCGCCGCCGAGTGCGGGATCATATGACTGACGTTAATCGGTTCGCCGGTCTCGGGATCAGGAAACAGACATTCCGCGGCGGCCTGATGCTGCATGTCAAACACCGCGGCGAGGCCTTTCGCCGCTCCGGCGAAGGCGGGATGGGAGGCGACGTCAGTGACTTTTTCATCGCCGACCCAGATATCCCGGTCGTCCTTCAGTCCACGCAGCAGTTCCGCGCCTGTACGTGCCGCCATCGTCTCTCTCCATTGAGCCTTGCCGCCGCCATATAGACTGGTCAGTGTTTCGGCGTGAAGCCCAGGATGAGCAGGGAATGGTTATGGCGAGGTTGATTCTCTTAAGTCTTTGGCTGACGTGCGCCGTTCAATGGGTTCACGCGGCGCCAGCCCCGACCACGAAACCGGCGCTGGCCCGTTGCGGTGCGGCGATAAAATCCGGGGCCGAGAAAAGCGATAAGGACGATGCCAAACCGGATGGATTCGCCGCCGGTCAGGTGTGGAGCGATGGGTCGGTGACGGTGGATGGTGAAGCGATTCCGTATTGCGCGGTTGCCGGGACTTTGGTCGTGCATCCGAAGGATTGGGACGATTCCGCGAACGCGATCGAGTCCGGCAAGACTGAGCAAGATGACGCGGATAAAAATCCGACCGCGCAAGCCTTGATGTTTTATGTCGCTTATTTCAAGCGTGTTGAGAGTCCGCGTCCGATCACATTCTTGTTCAACGGGGGGCCGGGAGCGGCGACTGTCTGGCTCCATATGGGTGCGTTTGGCCCGAAGCGGGTCGATACCGGGGACGCCATTCACGCGCCAGCGGCGCCATATCGCCTGGTTAACAATGATAAGAGTTTATTGGACTCCAGCGATCTGGTGTTTATCGACGCGCCGGGAACTGGGTTCAGCCGAATCGCGGGCAACGGTAAGGACGCCGCGTTTTATGGAGTTGACGAAGACGCGCACGCTTTCGCGCATTTCATTGTCGGGTTCCTGACAAAATACAAGCGCTGGAATTCGCCGAAATATTTATTCGGTGAAAGCTATGGCACAACGCGGGCCGCTGTTCTCGTGGCGAAATTGCAGGCCGCGCCTGGCATCGATTTTAACGGTGTCATCATGTTGTCTCAGGTTCTGGTAACTCACGTCTATCCCGATCGACCGGAAGCGGCCCCAGGCAACGACCTTCCCTATCAGATAGGATTGCCAACCTACGCCGCGACCGCATGGTATCACAGTCAACCGCGCGACAAGCCGCCCGGTGACATTCCGGCATCGTTATTGAACGAGGTGGAACGTTTCGCGATGGGGGATTACGCGTCCGCGTTGGCGTCGGGCGGACTGTTGGAACCGGCGCGGCGAGACGAAATCATCAGTAAACTCCACGATTATACCGGACTTTCCGTCGAATATCTAAAGCGGGCGGATTTGCGGGTCAGCGCCGATCAATTCAGGCAGGAATTACTGCGTGATCGTGGATTGATCGTTGGCGAAACGGATACGCGATACCGCGGATATACGTTGGACCGGATGGATAAAAAAGCGGGCTATGATCCGACCGACGCCGCGATTACGTCCGCCTATGTGTCGACCTTCAACGATTATGCGCGACGGGTTTTGAATTATACCGACACCAAGGCCTATCGGCCGGATGTTCGTGATATCGCCGATAAATGGCGTTTCACGCATGAACAGCCGGGCGGGGCGGACGGGAGCGTGACAACGGATAGCTCATTAAATGTGCTCCCCGATTTGGCGCGGGCGATGAAATATAATCCGCTTTTGAAAGTTCAACTCAACGCGGGTTATTATGATCTGGTCACACCGTATCTTCAGGGCAAATATGAGATGTCGCATCTTCCGATCCCTCAGGAGTTGCGCGGTAATATCGAATACCGGTGTTATCAGGCTGGACATATGGTTTATTTGCGGCCGGACGCGCGTGCGCAATTGCATGATAACGTCGCTGAATTCATTGACCGGACATCGAACCTTCCGCCGCGGCCGAAAGCCGCCCGAGCGGTTCGGCCTGGCTGCGCCGGCCCTTCATGACAGTCTTGTTCGCGGGTGATCCGCATCGAAACTTCTCGCCCATCATTCGGGCCTGTGAGACCCGGTCCTCTGGCGATTTGGTGATCGTCGGTGATTTGGATTGTCCTGATGCGGTTACGAGTATTTTTTCGTCCGTGTTGAGTTTGGGTTGGCGCTTACATTGGATTTTGGGGAATCATGATTGCGAAACCGAGGTCGCGTTCGATAACCTTGTGATGGATTATCCGGAGGGCGCTCTCGGCTGGTGTGTCAAGGAAATCGGTGGCTGGCGTATCGCCGGGTTGCCCGGAGTGTTTAAACCGTCGGTCTGGGAACCTCCGGCGTTGCCGCTATGGTCCGACTCGGCGCGGTTTCGCGCATCGCTTCCATCGTCGCGATCATGGCGACAAGGATTGCCGCTTTGGCATCGTGACACGATTTTTCCAGATGATTTTAACGGCCTGGCCGGTCAACGATTCGATATTCTCGTGAGCCATGAGGCGCCATCCAGTCATCCCCATGGATATGCGGCGATTGACGACCTCGCGGCGGCCGGTGGCGCGCGTCTGATTGTGCATGGGCATCACCACCAATCCTACAGGGCGACGCTGCCTAATGGCATCGCGGTTCGGGGCCTGGGGCTCGCGGAATGTTGGGCGCTATTTGCCGAGGCTGGCTGAGGGGAGTTTTCGTACTGCGAAAAAGTCGTTGCCCGCGAAATAATAGGCGGGTTTTTGGACATCGGGAAGTTTTTCGCCGGTTCGGGTTCCGGCTTCCAACAGGATGCGGCGGCTGGCGGCGGCGACCCGATCGCGAGTGAAGGTCGCGAGTTTGTAAATATCGATACGGCCGGTGTCGTCGGTTCCAGCATCGCCTTTCAGGGCGCGCAGCAGATAGGACGTAAACAGGCCATGCCCTTCTTCGCCGACCGCGGTGTCGGCACCGGCGCTTGAGTCAAATGCCTGAGTAAACGAGCCCGATAATACGAACCGTCCCGACGCATGGCCAATGCGGTTCGTGATCGTGGCGTTCACGTCGTGGCGGAGTACGGAATTCGAATCCGCGACGGTCGCGGAATAGCAGGTGTCGAGGATGAAGGCGATGCGTGTTGCCTTCATGTCCTGCAGCAATGGCAGTAATTTGTCCTGACCCAGTCCTTCGATGGCGAACAGGGCGTCAACCGCGGCGGCGCCTTCTTCTTCGGTTTTCGCGGAACTTGCGCGTGTCAGCAATTTTGGGTCACCACGGCCCATGTCGTTGGGAGCGAAATAATATTTTCCATCCACGGTCTGGCCGTGTCCCGCGAAGAAAATGATAACGACATCGTCGGGCGTGGCGGCGGCGGAGATGTCCCCGAGGGCCGACAGAATATTCGCGGTCGTTCCCTGGCCTTCGAGTAATGCGCGCACGTTGGTTTCGGCGAACAGGCGGCCTCGGTCCTGGCGCAGCAGGTCGGCCAGGGCCCGTGCGTCATTGGCCGGGTTCGCCAGGCGGGGGATCGGCGCGGGGTATTCGCCGACGCCGACGGTCAGAACAAACAACCTGCCCGCGGGATCGGCGGCCGCGGGTTCCGATGATTTTTCTGGTTTCGGGAAGGAGCGAAGCAGGCGGATCTCCGGGCTCATTCCGCTCGCCGCTTCGATCGCGCCATTCCCGCTGACGGATGCGAGGCGCACGACATTCAGTCCGCGCGCCAGCGGGATGGTAGCGCGTTCGATGCGGGTGCGGCCTGATGTCGACTCGACTTTAATATCGCTTTTAAACACGGCGTCATTCAAGCGTGGCACGACGCGCCCAGGTTCGGGGCCGAAGTCCTCGACTTTAAACCGTAACAGCAAAGCCGGCGATGAAACGGAGGGCGGGTCGCCCGCGCGTCCGCGTGGAAACTCGATCGACCGCGCGCCGTTACAGGATGCCGCGCTCGTGGACTCGACGGGGCAGGCATCCAGCAGCGTGACCCTGGGTGGCAGCGCGCCGCGCAGTATGTCGCCGATTTTACCCGCCTGGCTGGTTTGTTCGCTGACCTGGCGTCGGGCGGTTCCATCGTCGCGGAATGACAATCCGACGAGGTCGGGCCTGAACCAGGTCTGGTATAACTGGCCGATCGAGATGAACTCACTGTTTCGGCCGGAGGCTTCATTGATCCGGTAGCCAATAAGGCCGCGCCCGTCGGGTTGACCGTCGTCACGATGGTCATGATCGAAATATCCGGCGGGGGTCCATTGCACCATGCGCTCGGTCATGGGATCGACAAAAAGCGCGATCAGTTCCCGGCCATCGGCGGCGTTATACCAATGAATGGTCCCGTCCCCGAAACATGCGACCACCAGGCGTCCGTCCGCGCTGGTGAGCACGGTCCAGACCGGGGCGCCTGTCGAGGCCTTCCATCCCGATCCGTTCTTTCCGATGAAGCGTACAAAGAAGTCGGTTCCCAGGGCGGCGCCGGCGGGTGAGACGGCCGCGGCGCGCGCGGTTTCCGACGGTTCCAACATCACGTTTCGGCCGTTGACTTTAGGGGAATGGCTGTCACGCCAGTCGGTAACGGTCATGCCAAATCCGCTCTGCGCGGCGGCGGAAAAGTCTCGCGCCGGATCGCTTGCGTGCGTGATCGCGCGGGCACTGACGTCCACGACAATCGGATCGCCGTGCGCGCGGGTGATTTCGATGACCGAGCCATTGCGGGCGAGGCGCGGCCGCGTACGAGCCCGATCATGAAAATCAATGTGCCTGGGCGTTTGCGCGACATGGACGCCGCCCGCGACATCCACGTGGCCGAGAACGGGCTCCGCGGTGGTGAATACAACGCCTTGGTCCATGGGAAGAAGGCTGGTCACGAGGTCGTCCGCGACGGGGCTGTCAGTTCCCGCGCCGCCGTTCAGCGGCCAGTGACGAATTTGCACCGTTCCTTTGGGGTCGAGGTAGGAGCCGGCGGCGAAGACCGTGCCGCCGTCGGCGGAAAACGCGACGGTGTTGAAGCTGCCGCTGTTTTTCGCGGCGCCATCGAGATCGCGGACAAAACGCATCGGTGCCATGTCAAACAGATGGACAACGGGTTTGCCGCGGTCGCCGGCCGCGAGATAGGCGCCATCCGCCGAGAACGCGAGGCCGAAGGCGCGGGATCCGGCTCGTAAGGCCATTGGCGGCAGCCGGTGCATCGCCGGGTCGTAAAGTCTGATGCTGGCGTCATCGGCGGCGACCGCCAAACGGCCCGCCGGATCGAAGTCCAACGATGTGATTTTGCCTGGGAAATCCGGATCCTCAAGCACGAGTGTCTGGGATTTCAGATCAAAGACCCGCAGCCCCCCGGCGTCCAGGCCAACCGCGAGGCGGTCGCCCGCCGGTGAGATTTTCATGGTGAGAACGGCGCCCGGCAGCCCAGAAATCAGCGCCAGGGACCGGAAATCCTGGGTGGAATAAAATGCGATACCGAAACCGCCTTGCGCCGCGCGCACACGGCCCGCCACGGCGATGACCTTGGCTGATGTCGCGACGGCGTATAGCGCGCCATCATCGCCGGGTCCGATCGGAGGCCGCAATACCGCCACAAGATCCGACCCGTTACCCCGCCAGACACGCGCGGTTTTGTCGTCTGAGACGGTCACGACCCCGCTGCCGTCCGCCAGGCGGGCGACGGCGTTGATAGCGGCCTCGTGGACGCCGGTATCAAGGACCAGGAAGGGTCCGGCATCGGCGGCGGCCGCTGGATCGTTGGCCAGGGCCGCCAGAACCAGCAGAGCCGCGAGAAGTTTACGCATCGAGCCCGAGACGTTTCAGCCAACTCAGATTGGTATTGCTGTCGATATCGAACGCCGCCTTGCTGCCGCGCTCGGCGGCGGTGACGGTGTTGTCAAAACTGGAGCGCTTTTCCGGGACCGATACGGCGGCGGCACGGTTTACCTGTGCCACCTGGACCGGCGATGCCCGCCGTGCCTGGATCGCGGGTGATCTCGACGACGGTGCCCGGGTTCTCAGGTCGTTCGCGGCTTCCTGGAACTGCTGCCCACGGCGGGCCATGCTCAGGCCAAATTCTCGCGCGGTTTGGATTTCCTGGTTGAATTTATCGCGATGGTAGGCGATCCGCGCGAGGCCGGTCGCGCGATCGACCTGACCGCCGCGGACCTGAACCTTCACGAAGCGTGACTGGCCGAAGCGGCAAGCCCGCAGGCGGGCGAACGTCGCGAGGGTGTGATCAATCTCCCGCGCTTCCCGCGCGAGATCCTGGTTCATGACGTTCGCGACATCTTCCTGGTCACGCGCGCGCTCGGCGAGGGTATTGTAATAGGCGCTGCCGCCTCCGGCGATGCCGCCGATCACCGTGGTGGCGACGACGGTTCCGGCATCGATGCGCCCATTCGCCAAACCATAGAGAATGCCGCCGGCGGCACCCAACGCGGCGCCGGTCAGAACCCCCGTGGCGATTTTATCCTGGAAATAGGTTTTCGAGCCGGCAAAGGCCGCTCGCTCTCCCCCGCATGGATCGCTGGGGTCCATCGCCAACGAGGCCCCAGCCCCCAACGGAGACTGGCAACCCGCGAGGGTCAGGCTGATGGCGGCGGCGAGCAGCGGCGCGGTTTTGAATGCCCGCTTTGATTTTGAATTTCGCATGGGTTCTCTCAGCGGTTGGATCAGGGCCGTCAGGGTGGCCATCACCTGGAAAGATGTGAACGAGATGTGAACGAAAATCTATGGCTCACGTCATAAAATGGGACAAAGTTACAATTCTGGCAATCCTTTTCGTTCCCGCGCAGAAGTCTTTCACCGTGTGGACCCGCGGCTGAGGCCTGCGCCGAAATTCAGGAGGGAAACGTTGGCGAGGGATCGTAGCGGCGGAATGGGCCGATACGAGCGGCCGGAAAGCGCGCCGCGCCAAGCATGATGAGGCGTTTGAGATTGGGCGCGACGCGGAGCGATCGGCACAAAAACGCGCGGCCTTCCGTGGTTCGTCCGTGACGGATTAATTCGCGGCCGACGATCCAATCATTTTCGGCGGATGCCCCTTTCCGCAGCCGTTGTATGGCCTCGGGGCTCCATCGTTCGTGGAGCACGGATGACGTGAAGATCGCGTTCATACATGGCTCGAACGATTGCGGTTCCGCAGCGTGCGTCAGGTAGGCGCCATTGTGTCTTTCCCTCGCGAACAACAACGGTGTCGCGGTGCCGACAGCCGCGAAGGGGCCGAACTGGGCGAGCCGGGTCCAATATTCCCAGTCCTCGCCATAGGTCAGATCGGTGCGAAACAGGCCGGCCCGCGTGAGCGAAGTCCCGCGAATGAGAAGATGACCGCCGTTGATGAACAGGTTTCGTATCAAAATTTTTTTGCTGAGATCTCCCGCCGGGGGCCATTTCACGGACCCAAATGGTTGCCCGGCTTCGGTCACGCGGATGTAGGGGCCGGAGGCGGCGACGGCCGCCGGCGTGGCTTCCAGGCAAGCGGCCAACCGGCATAGGGCTTCAGGGCTTAACCAGTCATCGGCGTCCAAAAAGATCAACGCGTCGGCATCCGGCGCGACCATGCCGCGATTTCGGGCGGCTGAGACGCCGGCGTTGGTTTGGCGGATCAGCCGGATGCGTGGATCCCTGAAGGCGGCGGCGATCGCGTGGGTTGGGTCGGTCGAGCCGTCATCGACGATCGTCATGACCCAATCCGCATGGGTTTGCGCGAGGACGGAGGTGATCGCCGCGCCAATATAGCTGGCGACATTATAAGCTGGCGTCACAACGCCGATCCGCATGGCGGTCCGATCCCTGGGATTAGAGCGGTTTCCGATCGCGTCGGCTCACGGAATCCGCTCTGACTATCTGTTTTGGCGAGCATCTTTATCCGAACAGGTGTGTCCACCTGATCGGATAATGCTCTAAGGAAGCGACGATCCTCAGGTTATCCTTAGACCGGTAAACAATCGGTTAAGCGGTCAAAACCGCGCCGACGGTCTATCCTTCCGCCGCTGGCTCGGTCCGGACCAGGACTTTGTCGACCCGGCGTTCGTCCATGGTCATGACCTCAAACCGCCAGCCGCCGAAAACGATCCGATCGCCCTGTCGGGGAACCCGGCGCAGCAGCGCGAGCAGCAGGCCACCAAGGGTGTGGTAGGTTCCCTCCCCGGGGAGGTCCGGGAGCGCCAGGCGCGCTTTTGCCTCGTCGACGGGCATGAGACCGTCCATGACCAGGCTGGTTTCGCCTTCTTGCCCGGGGGTGGCGGGTTGGGCGGCGGTATCGGCGGGGTCACCGACAATGGCTTCCAACATGTCGGCGACCGTGACGACGCCCTCGAAACTGCCGTACTCGTCCATGACCAGCGCGAGGCCGAGGGGGTCGGTTTTCAACCGTTCGAGAGCGTCGAGCGCCGTGACGGTGTCGGGAACGATGATCGGCTGGCGGAGCGCCGCGGAAATCGACAGATCACCACCGCTCAAAATCCGGTCCAGCAGATCCTTGGCCTGAACAATGCCGACCACATTGTCGATCGAGCCTTCGCACACCACGATCCGTGAATGCGGCGCCGCTTTCAGGGCGAGGGTGATGTCCTTAGGAGGATGAGTACGATCAATCCATGCCAATTCGGTGCGCGGCGTCATGATCGCGCGGACCGGCTTATCGGCCAGCCGCAAGACGCGCTCGATCATGTCGCGTTCCTCGGGCTCCACGACACCGGCCTGAGCGCCTTCGATTAATAGGGCTTTCAGTTCCTCTTCGGTCACGGTCCGCGAGGGGGAGCGATGCAGCCCCAACAAACGAAGGATACCGGCCGAGGATTGGCTGAGCAGCCACGCCGCGGGCCCGACGACGCGAATGAACCAAATCAAGGGGCGGGCGACCCATGCCGCGATGACCTCGGGTTGGCGGAGCGCCAGCTGTTTTGGCACCAGTTCTCCCAGCACGAGGGTGAGATAGGTGGTGACGAGGACGACGAGACCAAGCGACAGAGAGTCGGAGAACGGCGCCACGCGGGGAATGGTATCGAGCCATTCCTTCACATGCGCCGCCACATTTGCGCCGCCAAAGACTCCGGTCAGAACGCTGACAAGGGTGATGCCGACCTGCACGGTTGGCAGGAAGCCATGCGGATCGTCGGCCAGCGCCAAGGCGGCGGCGGCGCCAGGCACGGATTTTTTTTCGAGGACGGCCAGCCGGGCGCGGCGCACCGAGACCAGTGCCAGTTCGCTCATGGCGAACAGGCCGTTCAAGACGATCAGAACGAGGATTATGAAAATTTCGGAAACGATGGTCATCGTTCCCTCGGCCGGAGATGGTGCGAACGAGGCATACGGCAGGTCATACCATGGCGAGCGATGGTGGCCAGCGGCCGATTCGGAGTTTCGTCGCTTCTGGTCGCGGATTGAACGCGGTCCGGTGTCAGGTGGAGCAGATGGGGTGCATTTGACCCGCCGGGCGTGGCACGGGGATGAAGATCGCGCGAGACGAATACCATTGCGTTCTCAGAATGTTATGGATTTTAGACGTTCGTTCATGGTTTATTAACCTTCGTCGAGAGGATTTCAGAGGAAATTAAAATGTCAGCATTTGACGCGGCCCGTATTATTCCATTTTCTTGCCGTGCCGGTTCCTCGCAGCACGCGGCGGCGGCGTTTGCTTCGCTTCCCGCACGGAATTTCGCGGGCGCCGCTTCCGGGGTCGCGGGCGCGGACGGGACCCCGGTGATGCCGGCGACGGATGCGCGGCTCATGAAAGCGTTGGCCAAGCTGAACGCGGCGTTGGATACGCAGCGGGGGGCGATGGCCGCCTGGACCTCCGCGCTGGGAGATTTGCATGGCGCGACCCGGCGTTTGGGCGACAGTCTTGGTGAATATCGTGGCCAGCTTGGTTTGCTCGCTT
>JAYVXQ010000138.1:0-6461 GCA_043785025.1 Acetobacteraceae bacterium | reverse complement strand
CAGGCCGGCGCGGACGAAGTCGCGAATGCGGCCCAAGGCCATGTCGAGGGGGAAGGCGATGGCGCCGATGGCGGATTCCGGCGTTGGAAAAGGTGCCGCGTAGGCCTGGATGAAAACGGGATCGACGTGGTCGAGGCGTTCGAGGCCGACGATTTGCATTACCGAGAGGATGGTCGAGCCGAGATGGGAGAGCACCGCCTCGGTCCTGCCGGACGCCAGGCCGTCGCGGATCCAGCGGAACCAGGGCGTTTCCATCGGGTTGGGCAGATCGCGGCGGCCCATGGTGCCATAGCCGCAGATGGTGTTCATGAGCACGAGGCTGTTGATCCGCTCCGGGTGGCGGACGGCGTAGCCGATGCCGATGGGTCCGCCCCAGTCCTGCATCACCAGCGTGATGTCGCGAAGGTCCAGGGTTTCGATCAATGCCGCGAGGTTGGCGACATGGGTTTCCAAGGTATAGGTCCGTTCCGGGGGCGTTTCGCTTTTGCCGAAGCCCATGTGATCGGGAACGATGACGCGGTGCGTTTGCGACAAGGGCGGAATGAAGCGGCGATACAGATAACCCCAGGTCGGCTGGCCGTGCAGCAGGATCACGGGCCGGCCCTCGCCTTCATCGACGTAATGCTGCTGAAATCCGGCGGCGGCGCAAAACCGCGGCGTGAAGGGCCAGGTGCCGGCGAAAGTCTCGTTTGGCGCGATCATGTTGGCGTCCCCTTTTGTTTGCGTTTGGATGGAAAATCGTTCTAGGCTGATGTGGGGTTCAATCTATCCCCAGGCTTCGAATGATAACGACGGTCCAACGCGACCGCGATGGGAGAGTAATCGCCATGGGAAACACGCGTCGCGTGACTCGCCGCCATGCCTTGACCTTAGCCGCCACCGCCTTGCCGCTGGTTCATATTCGCACGGCCGGCGCGGCCGGGAAATTAAATATTGGTTTTTGGGATCACTGGGTTCCCGGCGCCAATGAGGTCATGCAGAAACAGGTGGACGCATGGGCCAATAAGAACAAAGTCGATGCGCAGGTGGATTTCATCACCTCCACTGGCAAGAAGATCCAGTTGACCGCGGCGGCGGAATCGCAGGCTGGCACGGGTCATGATTTCATTCAGTTATATAACTGGGATATCGGCAATTACTCGGACAAGCTTGAACCCGTCGACGATGTGGTCAAGGAATTGTCGGGAAAATATGGCGAGTATGGCAAGATCAGCGAGTATCTGGCGAAGATCGACGATAAATGGGTGGCGGTGCCAAGCAGCACGGGGACGCTGAACCTGACGATGTGCGGGCGGATCAGCATGTTGAAGAAATACGCGGGCATCGATGTCGTGAAGATGTATCCCGCCGGTCCGGCCGATCCAAAATTGTCCGAGGATTGGACTTACGACGCGTTCCTGCGCGCCGCCGAGGCCTGTCAAAAGGCTGGATTTCCGTTTGGGTTGGGGCTGGGGACGACGGATGATTCGACGAACAATACCGGCGTTATGTATGCCGCGTTTGGCGCTGAGATGGTCAACGCGAAGGGTGAGATCACGGTCGATTCTCCGGCGATGCGGTCGTTTTTGGAGTATTGCCAGAGGTTGGTGAAATTCTTCCCGCCCGACGCGGTCAGTTACGATGACGCGTCGAATAACCGGGCGCTGATCTCCGGGCGCAGCGCGCTGATCATGAACCCGCCCTCGGCATGGGCTGTCGCCAAGCGCGACGCTCCGGACGTGGCCGCGGATACGTGGCATTTCCCATGTCCGGTGGGACCGAAGGGGCGGTTCATTCCGTATAATTATTCGTTTTATGGGACCTGGAAATTCGGCAAGAACAAGTCGGCGTCGAAAGAGTTGATCCATTATTTGCAATCGCGGGAGCAGGTGGAGGGACGTTGCATTGCCTCGGCGGGGTATGACATTCCGCCGTTGACCAGCATGTCCGACTTCAAGATCTGGGAAGAGGTCGATCCGCCGAAGGGCACCGTCTATAACTACCCGATCCGGCCCTGGCATCACGCGCAGCCGAACATCACGGCGTATCCGGCGCCGCGCGATATCGCGGTGCAGATGTTCAACCGGGGGACGCATCCGACGATGCTGTCGAAACTGTTCAGTGGGGAAACGATTGACGGAGCGATCAAGTGGGCCAAGAACGAGTTGGAAGGGTTCATTCGATGAGCGGCGCGACGGTGCTTTCGCGGCGGGCCGCGTTGGGCGCGGCGGGTGCGGCCGCAATGGTGAAACCCCGATCGGCGAAGGCGGCGGGGGTGATCGAGGTCTGGTGGACGCAGGGGTATTATCAGGCCGAGGACCAGGCGCTGAAGGATCTGGTGGCGCGGTTCGAGAAAGAGACCGGCCAGAAGGTCGATCTGCGGATCCACACCGGCTCTGACCTGATCACGAAGTTGATCGCCGCGGTGCAGGTCGGCGATGTCCCTGACGCGGTGCAATCGGTGACGGGCGGGACGTTCTTCCAGCCGCGCGCGGTGTGGAACGATCAGATCCTGGACATCAGCGATGTCGTGGCCACACAGGAAAAGCTGTTTCTGCCGGCGGCGTTGGATGCCTGCCGGTATTATAACAAAGCCACGAAAAAGCGCGCGCTGTACGCGGTGCCGATCAAATGCGCGACGTTGATGGAGCAGATATGGCGGCCGTTGATCGAGGACGCCGGATTTTCGGACGCGGATATTCCGGCGACTCAGGACGCGTTCTTCGATTTCTTCCAGGTGGTACAAGACAAGTTACGCTCCAAGGGCAAGCGGATTTATGGTCTGGGCTTTTCGATGGCGACGAAGGAGGCGGATAGCAACAATCTGTTCCACTCCTTCCTGGTCGCGTATGGCGGGGAGAAGATCGTTTCGCCTGAGGGGGTCTTGAATATCGAGGATCCCAAGGTCCTGCAAGCGATTAAGACGTCGTTGGAGCGGCTGACGACGCCGTATAAGAAAGGCTATGTGCCGGCGGGCGCGATTAACTGGGGCGATGTTGATAACAACAACGCGTTCTATGCGCGGCAGATCGTGATGACGCCGAACGCGACGATTTCGATCGCGGTGGCGCAGATCGAGAAGCAGGAGCAGTATTTCAAGGAAATCATCACGCGGGGGATTCCGGCGGGGAACGATGGCAAGCCGGTGCCGAATATCCTGGGTGTCACCTCGGCGTTCATTCCGAAGGCGGCGAAGAATATCGAGGGCGGGAAGGCGTTCCTGAAATGGTTCATTCAGCCCGCGAACCTCAATTCGTATTTGAAACAAGCGCGCGGGCGCTGGCTGCCGGTGATGCCGTCGGCGTTGAAGGACGATCCGTACTGGCTCGATCCCGCCGATCCGCACCGGCCTGTCGCGGCGAAATACGCGCTGATCCTGCCGGCGATTCCGCAGTATCAGACGTTTACTCCGGCATATGCGCAGATGATTTCCGAGCAGCTGTGGGCGGGGGCGGAGGCGAATATCACGCAAAAAGGCATGACGCCGGATCAGGCGACCGAGATCGTCGTCAAACGGGCGAAAGAGATTTTCGGGCAATTCCCGATGGGATGAACCGGTAACCGGGAGGACGAGGCCATGGAAACGATTGAAAAACGGACCATGAGAAAAGTCTATCTACGCCTGCTGCCATTCTGTTTCATTCTCTATCTGATCTGTTACCTCGACCGCGCGAATATCGGCTTCGCGGCGTTGACGATGAACAAGGATCTTGGGCTCAGTTCTTATGTTTATGGCTTGGGCGCGGGGGCGTTCTTCTGGGGGTATTTCCTGCTGGAGGTGCCGTCCAATCTGATCCTGGAGAAAGTGGGCGCGCGGAAATGGATCGCGCGGATCATGGTGAGTTGGGGGATCGTGTCCGCCGGGTTCGCGTTTGTCGAAGGCCCCACGTCATTCTTCGTGCTGCGGTTTCTGTTGGGATTGACCGAGGCCGGATTTTTTCCCGGCATGATTCTTTATTTCACATACTGGTTCCCGCCGTATCACCGCGCGCGGGTTATCGCGGGATTCATGGCGGCGATCCCGGTGGCGATCGGTTTGGGCGCCCCCGCCTCGACCGCGCTGTTGAGTTTGAATGGCGTGATGGGGCTGGCGGGATGGAAGTGGTTGTTCCTGTGCGAGGCGGTGCCCGCGTTGATTTTCGGCGTCTGGACCTGGTTTTATTTAACCGACCGGCCGGAGCAGGCGACGTGGCTGACAACGGAGGAACGCGCCTGGTTGGCGTCGGTGATGGAGACGGAGCGGACACTGGTGGCCAGGGAAAAACCGGTTTCGGTCTGGAAAAGCTTGGTGGATGTCAGGGTGTTGGCATTGGGGGCGATTCATTTCGCTCAGGCCGGGGTGAGCGTGGGGATGGCGGTGTTCGTGACGCTGATCGTGAAGCAGCTTGGGTTCTCCAACATGGAGACCGGCTGGTTGACGGCGGTGCCGTTTTTATTCGGCACGGCGGGCATTTTGATCTGGGGCGGGATATCCGACCGCATGAACGAGCGGAAATGGAACCTGACGGCGTCGCTGACCTGCATGGGGATCGGACTGGTGATCGCGGGATATTACAACGGGACCTATATGGCGATCGCCGGATTGTCGGTGGCGATGATCGGGCTCTATGCGTCCAACGCGCATTTGTTCCCGATCCCGTCGATGTTCCTGACCGGTGCCGCCGCCGCCAGCGGCATTGCCTGGATTAATTCGTTGGGCATATTGGCGGGCGGGGTGACGTCGCCGGTGATCGGTTATCTGAAGGATGCGACTGGGACTTTCACCAGCGGGCTGTATTTCCTGGCGGTGCTCGCGGTGGTCGGAGCGTTGATCACGGTGGTTGGGGTGCGGGAGACGCGGGCGAAGATCGCGCCGGGGATGGTCGCGGCGCGGGAGTGATTGGTGGGATTCTGGGCTCCGCCCAGACCCGCCGGGAGGCGCTGCCTCCCGGACCCTCCGCCGAGGGCGATAGCCCTCGGAACCCGGGGGTTTGGGCTTGACGATGACACGGGAGGGAGCGCCTCCTGGCGGGTTTCAGGGCAGCGCCCCGAATTCTTCGCAACTCCCGTCAGTGCGCCTCCGACCACGAATGGCCGCGCCCGGTTTCCACAACCAATGGCACGGACAGCACGGCGGCGTTTTCCATCACGCGTTTCGCGACGTCGGCGAGCGTCTCGGCGTCTTCGGCCGGTACCTCAAATACCAGTTCGTCATGGACCTGCAATAACATGCGCGTGGTCGGACATTCGCGCGCCAGCACGGCGGGTAGTCGCACCATGGCGCGCTTGATGATGTCGGCCGCACCCCCCTGTAACGGCGCGTTGATCGCCTGACGCTCGGCGTAAGCGCGGCGCGCCGGAAGTTTATCGGCGATGCCGGAAATCCAGCAGCGGCGGCCGAAGGGCGTGGTAACGTAGCCTTTGTCTTTCGCGACCGCTTTGGCGTGATCCATGTATGCGCGAATGCCGGGATAGCGTTCGAAATAGCGCTTGATGTAGCCTTGCGCCTCGCCTGGCGAGATGCCGAGCTGGCGGGCGAGGCCGAAGCCGCTGATGCCGTAGATGATGCCGAAATTGATGGCTTTCGCACGGCGGCGGGTCATGGCGTCCATGCCCTCCATCGGCACGCCGAAGACCTCGCTGGCGGTGCGGGCGTGAATGTCCTCGCCGCGGGCGAAACTGTCTTTCAGCGCGGGGATGTCGGCGACATGGGCCAGCAACCTCAGTTCGATCTGGGAATAATCGGCGCTGACCAGAACGTTGCCGGGCTCGGCGATGAAGGCGCGGCGGATGCGCGAGCCTTCCTCGGTCCGGATCGGGATGTTTTGCAGATTTGGGTCGGTCGAGGACAGGCGGCCGGTTTGGGCGATGGCCATGGCATAGCTGGTATGGACGCGGCCGGTGGCGGGGTTGATGTCCTGCACCAAAGCGTCGGCGTACGTCGATTTCAGTTTCTGCAGTTGCCGCCATTCAAGAATGCGCGCCGGTAGATCGTGACCTTGATCCGCCAGGGTTTGCAGCACCGACGAATCGGTGCCCCAGGCGCCGGTTTTCATCCGCTTGCCGCCGGGCAGGCCCATTTCGTCGAACAGCACCTCCCCCAATTGTTTTGGCGAGCCAACGTTGAAGGTATGACCCGCGAGGCGGTGGCAATCCAGTTCCATCACGCCCATGCGCTGTTCGAAATCGGCGGACATGCGGCGCAGTTCATCGGCGTCGACCTTGACGCCCGCGCGTTCCATGTCGAGCAGCACGGGAATGAGGCGGCGTTCGACCTGCTCGTACAGCGCCAACGCATGATTTTCGCGCAAGCGCGGTTTCAGACGGTTCCAGAGCCGTAACGTGACGTCGGCGTCCTCGGCGGCATAGGCGGTGGCTTTGTCGATCGGGACCTCGGCGAAGCTGACGCGGGCGCGGCCGGTGCCGGTGACCTGGTCATACGGGATGGGCGTGTGTCCCAAATGCAGGCGCGACAATTCGTCCATGCCGTGGCCGTGCGCGCC
>JAYVXQ010000137.1:0-6467 GCA_043785025.1 Acetobacteraceae bacterium | reverse complement strand
AGGTCCAGCGCCTGCGCGATGAGGGCGTTGAGTATATTCTGTTGAACGGCGGCGGCACGTCGCGTGAAAACCTGCGCCGTTTCGCGCGCGAGGTGATGCCGGCTTTCAGCGATGAAACCTCTATGGCCCTGAGCCGCCGCGCGGCGGAATAGGCTCGCGCAAGCGAGGCGGTTCGCCGCTTCGCCCGGTCAGCTTGAGCGAACGTCGTTTATTTCAGGCGGATGACGATTTCGGGCAATAACCGCCGCCGTCCCCGCCGATTGTAACCTGATTGCAAGTATTAACGGCCAAAGATGTCCCTTGTGGATCAGGGGACCCGTGGATTGGTCTCGACTTCTGGGTGAGCCGGCGATGCCGCTGTTCTCTCCGGTATTATTTGAGTGACGCCGCCTCGCGCGGCAGGATGTGGCCGTGTTCCGGCCGCGATGAAGGGTTCGGAATCATGCGTCGTATTACAAAACTCACCGCCGTCGTCGGCTTCACCGCCCTCATGGCCACCCAATCGTCCTGGGCACAAACCGACACGTCTGGCATCACGTCGGACCAGACGGCGCCGGCATCGGAAATCTCGACCGCGAATACGCCCGACGCACCGACAGCGGAGCAGATTCAGAATTATACCTGGGGCGTGTTTCGCGAGAACGCGGACATGCTGCCGGTCAATCAGCGCAACTGCTGGACACAGGCGATGGTATCGGGCAGCACCATCAACGGTGAATTGCTGGCGGAACAGATCACGCAGGCGGCGGCCGAGAAGACCATGCGCCGTGAAGCCCGCCACGGTTCCTGCGCCAGTAGCCGTTCCGCGGTTGATTGGGTGGCGCGCGATGAAACGACCGTCGATGCCCCGGTGCCCGGCCGTCATCATCATCACCATCAGAATGACAACTGGAACTCGGCTGGCGGCGGTAACGGTGGCGTCAACGGCGGATCCAACGGCGGTGATTGGACGGGCTCTGGCGGGGCTGGATCGGGCAATTGGGCGTCTGGCGACAGCGGCGGTTCCAGTGGGGCCGGCACCACCAGCGGGAATTGGTCCGGCGCGGATTGGGGCTCGGGTAGCGGGAACGGCGCAGTTGCCGGCACAGGGGCCGGGACGGGCGGTGGCGATTGGACGACGGGCAGCGGGTTTGGCGCCGGGTGGAACAATGGCAACGGGCCCGGCGGGGCCGGGTCGACCGGCACTGTCGGAGCAAGCGGCGGGGCCGTTGATACCACGGCGGCCGCCAGCGACTCCGGCAGTGGAGCCGCGCCGGCAACCGGGACTGATAATGGGTTGGGCAATGCGATTGATCCCAGCGCTGGCACTGGCACTGTCGCGAGTAATGGCAACGGCTCCAGCGAGCCCGCGCCGGCCAGCAGCGGCGGAGCAAGCGGCGGGGCCGTTGATACCACGGCGGCCGCCAGCGACTCCGGCAGTGGAGCCGCGCCGGCAACCGGGACTGATAATGGGTTGGGTAATGCGATTGATCCCAATGCTGGCACAGGCACTGACACTGGCACCGTCGTGAGTAACGGGAACGGCGGCTAATGGGTCAGTCCAACCCGGCATCCGAACCCCGCCAAACGCGGCATGATCGTGGCCCCGTGACAAGGTCGCGCCGGACGCTGACATGTTCGTTGACGCAATTCCGGCGCGCCAGACACTGTTAATATACCGTCATTAATTAAATCGCCTGCCTCCAGCGGTTTCGGATACTGAAACCAGGTTGAAAGACCTTCCGACTTAATTTCATCGACAGTCAAATAAGGGTTCTCCGTTTCATGTGGCTTTGGGCCAAATTCGATGCGAGGCATGCGGCAACAGCGGTTCACACTGGATCGCGGGCCTGGGTCTGTCGCGCGAAAGCGTCAACGTCGAACAAAGGGCGTTGTGAAGGGCGCGTGTGGCGCGGCCTTCTGGTCGACCGGCGCGGCGTCGCGGCGCTGGAATTCGCCTTGTTGTCGGCCCCGATGTTGATGCTGCTGTTTGGCTTCATTTCCATCAACCTGATCCTTTATTCCTGGACTTCGATGCAGACGGGCGCGCAGAACGCCGCGATCGTACTATCGACGGGGCAGGTCAACACCTTCACATCCTCGGCGGTTGCGCCGGTCAACTGCTCACCCGCTCCGTCATCCACGACGGCTGAATATTACGCCTGTCAGGGATTGCCGAGCTGGACGTCGTTCAAGGTCGCGATCACCCAGATCTGCAGCGTCGTTGCCGGCGTTCCTTCAACCGTTCTCGTTTCCGTTTCGGCGACGAACATGTCCAGTGCTGGGCTTGTCGATACCTATAATATTTTTTCTGGTAAACCATTGGTCGCCACGGCGAACATGATCAAACAAGGAAGTTGCCCGTGAGTATTTTCAAAACATACCGCGACGGAATTTTCGCGCCTGGCCGCCGCGGCCAGTCCCGGTCCGCGCGCCGCCGCGCCACCAAAGGCAGCACCACCGTGTTCGCCGCCGTATCGTTGCCGCCGTTGATCATTCTGGGCTTCCTCGGCGTCGATCAAGCGCATGTGTCCGGCCGCAATTTGCTGCTGAAGCGCACCGTGCAATCGGCGTCGATCGCGGCCGCCAACCAGCTGAACACGACCTATGCCGGTACCGCCAGCGCCAGTGCGGCCGAGATCGCGGCAATCGCCGCGACCGCGCAGGCGTCGGCCGCGTTGAACATGCCGCCGGCGCAGTATGGCAGTGTCATTCCGTCATCGAACGTCGTGTTGGGCACCTGGAACGGTTCGACTTTCACGGCGACGAACAACAACGCCAACGCGGTCAAGATCACCGGCATCAACACCGTCGCGAACAGTAATCCCGTCAATACCTTCTTCGGCGGATTGTTGGGCAAGCCGACCGTCGATATGTCGACCTCGGCCGTCAGCAGTTACGGCAGCGGGGCAGGGGCGGTTGGGCTCGCGGTGAACACCATCGTGGTGAACGATCTCAGCATGTCGTTCAGCAGCGAAATTCCCAATCAACGCGCGGTGGATATCGCGATCCTCAATTGCATCGCCGCGGCCAGCAACGGGTCCGCCAAGGTTGGTCTGACGACTTTTACCGGGCATTCGCAGGCAACCTATCCCGTCACGTCGGCGACAGTCGCCAATATGAACGCGATCAGGACCTTTATTAACGGATCGCTGAACTATTGCGGGAACGCTGGCATGCCCGCGTGTTCGGGCTCCAATATCGCGGCGGGGATGTATTCGGCCATAGCCCAGTTGCAGGCGGCGGGTCTTGCGAACAAGACATCCAATATCATCGTTGTCACGGATGGCGTTCCGAACGCTAACGCGACGACTTACGCCGCCGCCGATGGCACCAAGACACCGACCGGGGTCGTGAACGCGAAATCGATCACGACCGCGGTGTGCTCAACCGGCTGCACTGACGCCAATCTTTGGACGATGGCGGTCAATCAGGCCGCATACGCCGCCATTCAGGGAATCAACGTGTCGACGGTTTATTACAGCGGCTCGACCACCGGTTCCACTAACGGCGTATTGAACCAGACGCTTTACGCCAACAACCTCGCCTCGCTGATTTCGGGCACCGGAAAGGCGTTGGTGGCGCCGGCCCCAGCCAGTATCAGTTCGGCGGCGGATCAGACGTTCTGCTCCCAATTGGGAACGGGCGTAAAACAGGTGCTGTAAGATGGCGGTCGTTCGCTGGCGCGGACGCCCCTGAACTACCAGTCGAGCGACTCACGCACCAACGCCACCTGCGCGTCCGTCAATTCGGGATATAGTGGCAGTGACAGGACCTCGGCCGAGGCGCGCGCGGTTTCGGCGCACCCCGCTGGGCCCAGAGCGACCCGGCCGGCATACGCGGGTTGCAGATGCACCGGCATCGGATAATGCACCCCGGATCCGATGCCCTTGGCGCGCAGCCGGGCCTGGATCGCCGGACGATCCGCGACCCTGACGACATACAGGTGGTAAACATGCGTGGAGCCACGCCGTTGGGCCGGCCGGCGTTCCCCCAGCACCGCGTCATAAACCGCGGCGATGTCGCGCCGCCGCGCATTGGCCGCGTCCAGGTGGGTCAGCTTCACCCGTAAGATCGCCGCCTGCAGTTCATCGAGGCGGGAGTTCACCCCGACCATATCGCTGATGTAATGTTCGCGCCAGCCGTATTGCCGCAACGCGGCAATCCGCGCCGCGACCTCGGGATCCCGCGCGACGACCGCACCGCCATCGCCCAGGGCGCCGAGGTTTTTGGTGGGGTAGAAGCTGAAGGTGGCGGCATCGCCGAACGTGCCCGCCTTCCGGCCGCTTCGCAGCGCCCCATGCGCCTGGGCGCAATCCTCAATCAACGCCACGCCATACCGCCGGCACAACGAGGCGATCACCTCGATATCCGCCACTTGCCCGTACAGATGTACGGGAATAACCGCCCGGATCGGCGGCAATCCCGGCGGAGGATCCGCCAGCACCGCGGCCAGTTCAGCCGGATCCATGGTGTAATGCGCGCGTTCAATATCAATCAGTAACGGTGTCGCACCGGTGCTTTCGATCGCCGCCACGGTCGCGACGGCGGTATGCGACACCGTCACCACGGTGCATCCCGGTCCGATCCCAAGGCCGCGCAGCGCGAGCGCGATCGCGTCGGTGCCGTTGCCGCAGCCAACGGCCGTTCCCGCGCCTAACCATGCGGCGAATTCCGCCTCGAACGCGCGGCCTTCCTGACCCAGGACATACCACCCGGACTCGAGGGCGCGTGCCACCGCCGCGTCGATTTCGGGTTTCAGCGCGCGATAGGCGGCGCCGGGATTGGCCTGGGGAACGAGAAGGTCTGACATCGGCATGGGCTTTCGAGCAAAAGGTCAGAGGTAATCCGCCAGACGGGCGCGATACCAGTCGATGGTCCGCCCGATCCCGTCTTCCAACGAAACCTGAGGCCGCCAGCCGGCCGCCGTCCGGAACAGACTGTCATCGGCGTGGTAACTGCCGATGTCGATCGCCGCGCGGTCGGCGGGAAACTCACGGATGCCATAGGACGCGGGTGGACCGGCCAGGCGCACCACCAGATCGGCGAGTTCTCGCAACGACGCGGGCGGCGCACCGCCGATGTTGAAGATTCCGCCGTGGCAGGCGGGCGACCCGGCGGCGCGGATGAACGCGTCGGTGACGTCGTCAACATAGGTCAGATCGCGCAACTGCGATCCGCCCCACACCTCGAACGGTTTGTTTTCCAGCACGGCGCGGATCCAAATGCCCAGGAAGGTTTGGCGGGCGTCGCGGATGCGCAGGCGGGGGCCGTAACAGTTAGTTAAACGTAATGACACCACGGGCCGCCCGCGCACCCGATGCTCCAGCATCCAATATTGCTCGCCAGCGAATTTCGACACGCCATTGGCGTCGGGGGGGGCCACGGGCTGATGTTCATCGACCGGAAGTTTTTCGACGCGCCCGTAGAATTGCCGTGTCGAGGCGTGGACGACCACGGCATCAGGGGCTGCTTCCCGCGCCGCCTGGATCAGCCGCACCTGTGCGACCGCGTTCACCGCGATATCGGCCAACGGATCGGCCTGACCGCCCATATGGCTGGTCTGCGCGGCCAGGTTGAAAATGGCGACCGAGCCCTCGCATAACGATCGCAGATCGATCTCCCGGATATCGCCGCGCACCAGTTCGACGTCGGCGCCCTCCAGGTTCTTCGGATTGGCGCCGCCGCCGAACAGGAACCCGTCCAGCGCCGTCACCCGCGCGCCGCGCGCCGCCAGCGCCAGCGACAGGTTGGAACCCAGGAATCCGGCGCCGCCGGTGACCAAAACGCGCTGTCCCGTCCAGTTCATGTCGTCCCCATCGTCCATCAAAGCGTGCCCACAGGATGCGATGAACATTACGTCGAAACCACGGCCGCGCGGCGATCTTTCCGCGGCCAAACCCGTCAATCCCGCGCCGAGAGAAACATTCTCTGACAAAGCAGTCCAGGAGATTTATATATACCTGGGTTTCGGAGAAATCCGGGTATACGCGCCCAGGGTTGGTGTGGCGGCGGGCGCAAAACCAAAAG
Organism: Acetobacteraceae bacterium; assembly: GCA_043785025.1. Lineage (GTDB taxonomy): Bacteria > Pseudomonadota > Alphaproteobacteria > Acetobacterales > Acetobacteraceae > Rhodopila. The sequence goes on along the minus strand of JAYVXQ010000137.1, from coordinate 458 downwards.
GATACCCGGATTTCGGAGAGGTCCGGGGATATCCTGGCTGAGGTCTTCCACGAGTAACGCGACAATCAAACGCGCCTAAATCCAACATCGCGTGCCGGCGTCGGTCCGGGTTCGTAACTTATCCACAGGCAGCTGGGATTTCAGCCGCCTGAACGCCAGTTCGATCTGCCAGCGCAACCGGTAGACGGCGAGGATTTCCTCGGTGGGGAATTCATCCTCCGGCAGCGACGTCGCCAGGATGAGATATTCCGCCGCGATCAGACTGCGCGGGTCGACCTTGATCTGCTCGCGGCTGGCGTTCTGGTGCAAGAGCCGATGCGCGGCCGCGATCGTTTCTGGCGATTTACGCCGGGCGATCAGGCGTATACCCGGATTTCGGAGAGATCCGGGTATACGCGCCCAGGGTTGGTGTGGCGGCGGGCGCAAAACCAAAAGGATACCCGGATTTCGGAGAGATC
>JAYVXQ010000136.1:0-6477 GCA_043785025.1 Acetobacteraceae bacterium | reverse complement strand
CGTTTGGACGAATCCTTCAAGGACGGCGGGACGCTTCAGGTCACCTGGCGCGCGTCGATCGACCGTCTGGCTCATTCGCTCAAACAGGCCGTGGTGGCGGGGTCGGTGGAGCGGCTCGCGGTGCCGGAACGGCCATGACCGAACCACGGGTGTATCTCGTGTCCTATGATATCTCCAACCGGCGGCGTTGGCGGAAGGTGTTCAAGTTGCTGAAAAAACTGGGTGAGCATTTACAATTGTCGGTATTTTTGTGCCGGCTGCCCGCGGCGCGCATGGCCCGGATCCAGGCCCGTTTGGCAAGTCTGATCGATCCGGCCGAAGACCGTCTGCTGGTGGTCGAACTGGGCGTGCCCGCGGCCGCCGCGGCACGCATTCGCGGCACCAGCACCGAGCGGCTTCTGGCGCCGACGCAACCGGTCATCCTGTGATGGCCTGGGTGCCGCTTGCCGCTGGTGCCCGCTCCGCTTCCCAAACATCCGCTTCCAATACATTGGCGCGCATTTGCGACCATCGGACATTGCGCGAAGCCTGGCGGCGCGTCTGGACCAACCACGGCGGCCCAGGCGGCGACGGTGTGACGGTCGAAGCGTTCGCCGGGCGTCTCGATCGGGAAATCGCGGCGTTATCGAGGGAGTTGCGGGTTGGCCGCTATCGATCCGGCCCGTTGCGGCGGGTCTCGATCCCGAAACCGGCCGGTGGCGTCCGCGTGCTGGCGATCCCCTGCGTGCGCGACCGCGTGGCGCAGGGCGCGACGCTGGCTGTGCTCCAACCTGGCCTGGAACGACGGCAAAGCGCCGCGAGCTTCGCCTATCGGCCGATGCGCGGCGTCGCCGATGCGCTCGCCGCGGTGCGCCGGGCTCACGCGGCGGGCCTGGTCTGGACGCTGGAGGCCGATATCGTCCAGTATTTCGACAGCATCCCGCATCCGCGGCTGCTGGCCGAGCTTACGATCTGGATCGAAGCGGAGGACGTGTTGCGACTGATCGCGGGTTGGTTGGATGGGTCCGCCTCACCGGGGCGCGGCATCGCGCAGGGTGGGCCGATTTCGCCGTTGCTGGCGAATCTTTATCTTCACCCGCTGGACCGGCTGCTGGTGGCGGCGGGCCATGTTCCGGTGCGATACGCGGACGATTTCGTTGTGCTCGCCGCGGAATTGCCCGGGGCTGAGCAGGCGCGCCGGATCGCAGCGGGTGTGTTGAGGGAGCGTGGGCTCGACCTGAAGGCGGCGAAAACACAAATCGTCGCGCCCGGCATGCCATTTCAGTTCCTGGGCGAAACGTTGCGCGCGGCAGGCCCGCCGCGGGCGCGGCTGCTTTGATGGAATCAAGCCTCGACCCAGGCCTGCCCACGACATTTTGCTGGCGGCTCGGTGGGGATCCAGGGCCGTCGTTGTTCCAGGCATTTCCATTGGGCCATGCGGTACGCAACGCGGCGATGCGGGCTGGCAACGTGGTTGGGCTGGATCGGCTGCCAGAGGCGTTTCACGGCGGTCCTGGGCGCCGGGAGCACGACCACGCCTACTGGCTCAGCGAAGATCGCGATGACGACGGTCTTATCGATCATGTAACAGTCCACGCCAACGCGGGATTGCCTCGTCTGGTGGTGGCCGCGCTGGCCGGGGCAGGTTCGGTTTGGCTTGGCAGGCCGGCGACGTGGGAGTTGATTCCGCAAACAATGGGCGGGCCCGAAACGGTTGGACTTTTGGGTAGCGCCCGGGTTTGGCACGCGGCGACGGCTTACGTGACCCCCTTGTGGCGAACCACGGATGGTGGACGCGAGCGGCACGGCCTGGATGCCGAGGCACAGTTGCGTAAGGAATTGAAGGACCGCGGATTACCTTCACCTGTTCAAATCTTGTGGCGCGATGGAATTCAAATAAAAACCGTAACACTGCCACCGGCTGGGTTCGTGGTCTCCGTGCCAACCCGGGGACCTCCGGCGGATGCGACGAAAACCGCCCCGACATTGATCTTCGCGGAGGCGGTGACTGGACCCTTGGCCTTCGGTTTCGGGAAGCATTTCGGTTTGGGCCTCATGAGGCCAGGAGGGTAATCGTGAGTGAAGTCAACGAGGTATTCGCGATACCTGCCTGCCAGCGCTTCGCGCGCCTTGCCAAGATCGACTTTCCCTCGATGAATTGCTTTTGCCTTGTCTGGCCGATCGTCAACTCGACCGGCTTGCCTCGGCGGAGAGGCACCCAGCCGGTCCGGCATGCGGCCGAGGCGCGGATTTCGGACGGCAGCGGCGGGGTCAATTTCCAATGCGTCAGTATGTATCAGGGAAGCACCGCGCGGCCAACGATGGGTTTTAAACGATTTCAAAGTTCACGGGAAGCGAGCAGCCGCAACCTTCAATAACCTCAAGCCTTCGAGGTGGACCGTCTTTGGCTCGCCCGGCCCGTCCTGGATCGTGGCTGCGTCGGCGCCAAGCTCGGTCAGGTCACCGATCGCCTCAATGGATTCGGCCAGGAGCGCGATCACCGAGTCGCCCTCCCGCGGCGGCATTCTGGGGCGTACGAAGATCAGGTCGCCGGGCCTGAACCGGCCGCGCGAGCGGGACACATAGACCCCGAACGCGCCTGCTGCCTGCCCGGTGGCCGGTCCGGGCCACTTACTCCACTCAGATGCTCGTGCCAGTGCAATTTGATCGGTGTCCACGAACACCGGCACGCCTTCAGGTGCGGCCGGAGTGGACAAAAACGATGACGGCGGATTAGCCCGCCGCGCGTCGGGCCTGGAGGATGCTTCAGTCACCAGTGGCGTCGTGTTCGCGGTCTCCCCGGGCCGTTGGCGGTTCTGCCGCAACTGGGCTTCCGGTAGGTCTAACATTTCCGCCACGGCGTGGCGTACGTCCTCCGGCAGTATCGCGGGTGTGTGCCTGTATAGAAACTGATGCATATAGCTGTGGTTTTTCCCCGCCGCGCGGCTCAGATCAGCCAACGTGCAGCGCCTTTCGCGCGCCCGCGCGAAGATTATACGGCGGACGCCAGCCAGCCCTTCTGCGTCTACTCCACGGCTCGGCGGTGCGTCGGTCACTACTTCCATGCCCGGACCTTAGCCACGTTTCCTTCCGCCCGCCAGTGCAATTTCTGGTTGCGGCGGAAGATAACGATAGGCTATCACCTATTCCTATGGCTGATTTTCGCGCTCTCGTAACACAGTTCCTGGCCGAGACCGGGATCAAACCGACCACGTTCGGCAAGCTGGCCGTGCGCGACGGTAGTTTCGTGTCCGATCTTCCGCGGCGCAACCGATCTCCGGGGATCGATCTGGCGGAGACCGTCGTGCGATGGATGGACGTAAATCGGCAGCCACTCAAGGATGAGCTCAGGGAACGGGAATGCCGACGGCCTGCCAGGCGAATCAGGCGAGCCTCCAATCGCGGCCATCGCGCATCGCTGTGCGATCCCCCTGGCGGGCTGGTCGAATGATCCAGATGCCGCTGGAAGTCCGCATTGCATCGCGGGCGGCTCCCATTCCTTCGAACGCGACGTTGCCGCGATCGTGTTCGAAGCGGGGGCATCGCGCCCGCGATCAGGTAAGGCACCTCACGGCGAGGTTGGTGGGGCCGACGCCGTCGCACCCGATCTTGGACGCCAGGGTCGCGATTGAACGCAACCCGATCGGAGTCAGGCGTGGCTCGGCGCGGTCAGGAACACTAACGGGATCGCTGTCTTGGCCGAATGTTATGCGGCCCGCGTTTCCTCGTGCCCGGATCATAGGCCGGCTCTCCCAATGATCGAACATGGCCAATTGGGGGCCACGCCATGATCGTCTGCCAGGATGATGGTTTTGTGCGTGTGTTCCGGCGCGTCTACGCCCATCCGGTATTCCAGAACATGGTTGAGGCATCGATTTTCGTTTGGATGATCGCCATGGCGAATTGGCGGGAAGCCACCGTTCAGGCCGGCGCGCGTGGGATCACACTGCGGCGCGGGCAATTGGTAGTTTCGGAACGGGAACTGTCGAAGTTTTTCAACATCCCCAAAACCAGCCTCCATGGACTGATTGCTCGCCTCCGCGGCGCGGACATGATCGATGTCGCGCGTCCTTCGGATCAATCGCGGACCGAATGCCGACCGAGTGCGGACCTAAGGTGGACCATTATCACAGTAAAGAACTACGAGCAATATCAATCGACTAATCCCGAATCAACGGATGGTACGGACCAATCACGGACCAGTCGTGGACCAGGTATCGCCCGGGATCGGACCAGGAGACCCAAAAATACTGAGACAATTCAATCGAGTATCGGCCAGGAAGGAAAGAAGGAAGGGAACCAAAGTGAATCTTTACCCAATGCTACCGCATTGGGCCGCGGACGCGGCCGAAAGCGGGCGGTGGGTGATGCGATTCCCAAGGCTGACCGGATCGGCGAGGTCCAGGTGCCTGACGCCAGGAAGCAGGTGTGGCAAGAGGGACCAAAGCTGGTCTCCATGCTGACCGGAGAATCCGATACGGCGGCACGCTCCATTCTTGGCCGCATGATGGCCCTGTCCGGCGAGGATCCCGTCCGAATCCTGCGTGCGATCGAAGAGGCCAGACGCCGTCATCCACTGCTCGACCCGGAAGCTTTTCTCATGGCGTGGTCCACGCCCGCGAAGAACCGGCCCTATTTGACCGCACGCGACCGGCGCGACCGCGGTTTTGAAGCGTGGCTCACTCCCGAGCAACGGGATCACTTCGCGCAAATGCGGGATGAGCCTGACATGGCTGACGGCGTTGCCGTTTTCGAACTCGATCTTCAAGCCGACTTGGAGACTATCACATGAACGCTCTTGGGCCTGCACTTACCGGCCGCGCCATGGTGGGCGATCCGCTACCGGTGTGCCTCAAATTACCCGAACTGTCTGTTCAGCTGCGCGGCTTGATCTAAGGTATTTTGGACAGCCGCGCACCGAAATGGTGTGGCTCCGATCTGCAAACGGAAGCGGCGTCTGTCGTTTCGAATTGGGATGTGGCCTGCAAGCCGGTCCCAATGCCCATCGTCGTCGCGTGGCTACGTTCAATCAATCTGGCATCGGAAGTTCCGGTTCAGCCGGTTGAGTTCACTGTTCGAGCCGCCGCCATCGCGGTGGCGTTGGAGGACTTCCCTCTTGGTGTGTTCACCCGTCAGACCCGCCGAATGGCGCAGCAGCAGTTCAAGTACTTTCCTGGTTCCGCGACGGTCGCGACGTTCCTCGGCAGTGACGCGGGGAGACTGAAGTCCACCTTACGCGCGTTGCGAATCATCGTGAGCCTTCCGCCGCCACCGCCGCTCGAGCCTGAACCGACCCCGGAAGAGCGCCTTGCGGTGCAGGCGGCGCGCCAGGCGGTTGTGGATGAGTTCCACCGGAAGCTGCGGGAGGCTGGATTACATGCTGGGTACGGCAAGATGCGCGTCTCATCGTCTCACGATCCTGATGAGACACCCCAAAATGCGTGAGACAAATGAGACGGCGACGAGTCGCACAGCCGGGAACCCCCAATTTCTCGGGACTGTCTCATGGCCGATTTGTCGGGCGGGGTGGTGTATGCCCAGGGGTATCGATCCCCCGCGGACGAAGCCAGACGTGCTGATCACCGTGACGCAGGTCACTCGCCAATCCGCGCAGAAGAGCGGTGATGACCTCGCGCCTGATATCGCCCTTGCCGTTGGTGGTCCGGTGGGGACGCGAAACGGATGTCGTCGTGGGCCATGCGCGCCCGTAAAAGTGTCGCCGTCCCTGAATTTCCCGCGCGTTTATCAGGCATATCGCCCACCGCCCTACGTGGCGCGGTGACGTAAATCCTTGGAGATGGAAATGGACCCCGATCTTCGCGATCTACCCCGTAATGTCGATCGCCGGCGTGGCGCTGAGATCGTCACCAAATTCGTTTTTCCGGTCTCCTACCGGACGCTGGAAGCGTGGCCGCTGAAAATTCGTCATATCAACGGCAAAGCGATCATCGAGACCGCCGAACTGCTGGCGGTTGCCCGCGCGAAATTCGACGCCGCGCCGCCGATCCGCGGCGGGCGCCAGGCGCCTTCCATCAAGGCAAACCAAACTTCTTTTGGGCCGGATTCGTAACGTCATAGAATGCACGCCTATTGGTTTGGCTCCCCAGCCGGAGGGTCCCGTCCACGAACCAGGCAATTTAATCTGGCCGATGCGGCCTTTGGTGGTTATCGCCATCAATTTCGTGGTCGTTGGATTCAGCCCCATGTCGATCGGGCCAACACGCAATGGCTGGTGCTGAAGACGCTTCAAACGCTGGACCAGACGCAGACCATCACCCCGCATACCCGCAGGCACACATTCGGTGGCTGATCCCCGCGTCCTGTCAATGTCCTGTCGGCATTCTTAATTGCTGGCCAACCGGTCAAAATAGAGGCGGTTTCTGCATTTTATATCAATGGGTTAACTGGCGTCCCCGGCGGGATTCGAACCCACGGCCCCAGGATTAGGAATCCTGTGCTCTATCCTGCTGAGCTACGGAGACATCCATTTGGTATTAC